>JAYFQW010000075.1 GCA_034926675.1 Clostridia bacterium
TGTCGAGATCGTCGAGAGCGGTCACCTGCAGGTAGTGTGTGCCTTCGGTCAGGCTCGCCGATGTGTAGGTAGGGTTAGTCACGAAGCCCTTGTCGGCCTCGTCCTCGAACACGCGGTACTTGGCCGCGCCAGCAACCGCGCCCCATGTCCACACTGGACTCTGGTTGTTCGTCGGGCTCGTGGTCTGAGGCATCGCCGGTATCGCGGGAGGCGTCGTGTCGACTTCGAACTGGGCAGACTCCACCCAATTGGAGTAATTGCCTGCCACGTCCTTAGCCCTGACCCGCGCCTGGTAATTCCCATCGGCCAGGGAGAACGGCGCCAGAATCGTCCAATCGAAGTCGCCCGCGAGTGGAGTGTCGGCGCCTGCAAGGTCGACATCCTCGTCGGCGATGTCGATCACGGTGTCGAAGACGTCCCATTCAGAACCGGTAACCCGTCTGATCTGGAACTCATACAGGTCAACTCCTGATTGGGCGACCCCCGCCTTGGCATCGGAGGCATGCGCCCACCGGAATGTGGGGGCGCTGCTGGCAATCTGCCCTCCGGCCGATATGCCCACGACTCCGGGGACGCCAGGATCGGCGGGCGCATCGGAATCATATACGAAGGGAGGATCGAACCAATTCGACGCGTTGCCCAGGAAGTCAAACGACTTGATCCACGCGCCGTAGGAAGTGCCGGATGTGAGTGCCAGTACTCCCGAGGTGTACTGCTCGTTTCCGGCGCCGGACGGCGCTAGGAAGGAGTCACTGAGCCAGACGTCAAGCACCCCAGAGGCCTCGTGAACCTTGGCGCCTGTTGGGCCCATGTCGGTCGCCGTCTTGGTCCATATCTCGAGCTTGTACCCAAGCAGCCCCGCTCCGGCAGCCCCGTCGGCAGCCGCTGGATCAACCGATGCCGCCCAGGCCGCTGTGACCGCAGGGTTGTTCGCAAACCGCCTGGTATTCGTGGTGTTCACGAACCCGACTTCGGCCTCGCCGTCTGCAGTCGGGGCCTTTGTATCGATGATGAATTTGAACGAAGGGTTGGTGATCGTGCCCGTGCTGCCTGCATCGTCGGTAGCTATGACCTTATAGAAGTAGTCGCCATCTGAAAGCACGGCGCTAGCCGTCCATCTAGCTCCCCACGATTCACTGTCGGTCGCGGGCCTTCCGGCAGGGGTGATGCTGCCAGCCACTTCGTCAGTCATTCCCGCGTCAGTGTAAACCCTGATCACGATGCTGCTGGTCCCTGAGCCAGACTCATTGTTGAATCCGGATCCGCCCGCGTTGTCCAGCACCGTGATGTCGATGGCAGGTGAGGTATCTCGGGTGAACTGCTCCCCTCGGACATCCCTTGGCGCCTGGCCGCTATCGTTCACCAGAGTGCCCACAGCATCCGGCGGAGCGACCGTATCGAGAAGGAATGCCCAGGCAGCCGGGGAGATCGGGTACGTGGATGCCAGCCCTGCGCCATTTCGCGCAGTTACGCTGAGCGTGTACGTACCGTCGCCCGCCAGCGGCGAAGCAGGAGTATAGGTGGACGTTGGCGCTGCCCACCCATATCCTCCCACTACTGCCCCGCCGCCAGGCGCAGTCATATTCCACTTGATGCTGCTAGAATCGACACTGCTTTGGGTGTCGGTTATCTCGATATGTGGGGCTATGGCCGTGTTGTTCGTCTCGAACCCGTTCACTGGGAACTGGTTCGCAAACTCGGGCCCGCCGAAGTCGACATTGAACGTCATCGTCCTAGGGTCGGCAGCGTTGCCCACGGCGTCGCTGATACCGACAGTGAGAACGTAGGTGTCCTCACTGAGGTTGGTGATATTGACTGTGATCTTGCCGCCCGCATAACTAGCTATGGCGGTCGGACCAGGCTTATCAAGGGAGGCCGTGGCCGACGCAGCATTGATGCCGCTTCCTGTCGCAGGAGCACCGCCAGAGCCCGGATCGGCAGCGTTCACCGTGATACTGGCAGACGTCTCCTTGAACCAGTAGCCGCTGGCAGGAGACCACGTGTTCCCGTCGATCACTGGCTTCGTGGTGTCGACGTTGAAGTTTCGCGTCGAGCTTTCGGAATTGCCCGACCCATCGGTTGCCGTAACCACAAGAGCGTGAGAGCCCTCAGCCAGTCCGCTCAGTGCGGCGGTCGCGACGCCCGTTCCAGAATCGAAGGCAACGCCCACGGGGCTGCCATCAATGGTCGCAGTCACCGTCGCAATCCCGGCAGTTGGCAGACTGTCGGCGATGTTGACCGTGAGCGTCGGTGAACCCGTGTTCAGCCATTGGCCTTCCGTAATACTCCAGCTGGAGAAGGTCGGCTTTATGGTGTCGTTGAGCTCGAAGTTGTGTGTGCTAGTTGCGATATTCCCAGCAACATCGGCCGCCTCAAGCCTCACCGACTTGGCGCCGGGAGTGTTCATGCCCCTAATCGCAATGGTCACCTTACCCGTACCTGAGTTCGCAGTGACGTTGTCCAGGGTCCCGCCCGTGACCTGCACTGAAGCGAATGTAATCCCGGCCCAGTCAACCCCGCTGCCCGCATCGCTTACGTCAACGGTGAAAGTCTGTTGGGTGATATTCTCGAATGACGCATCGGCCGGCGTCCAGTTCGCGATGGTGGGCGCCGTCCCGTCCACAGTAACCGCACCAGTTTCAGTATCAGTCATGGTGATCGGGTTGTTCTGTGCGTATGCCGAGACCGATACGTTCTTTGATCCGTCTGTCTCGTCAGTGCGCAACTGGAGAGCTACGTCGAACTCCCCCGAGGCGCTGGGATTACCGCCGGGCACAGTCACCAAGCCCACGTTGGTGAACGCGACTGTGCTGTTTCCGACCGTGGCGTTCATCCAGATCTGGTCGGTCGCGTCTACAGTTACACGCGCCCTAACAGTGACGGTATCGCCGGGCTGAACGTTGATAAACGGAGCTCCGTTAGTTGGAGACAGGATTTCCACACTTGTTACAGCAGCTGATGCCAACCCGGAGAAACACACCAGCATGGCCGCAGCAAGCGCTGTAATCAGCAGCGGTGGTGTTCGCCAGCAAGCTTTCATATGGTTCACTCCCCTCTCAGACTGAACGCGCAATAGCGACATCGTGTATCTTGGGGTCTTCGGGACTCCATGAGGCGATCAACGGAGTCCTCGCCAACACCTCCTCATGTGCTCTTGTCCAATTAGCAACACTCCCAGCAGGTAGGCGGTTTTCCAGACCCGCGGACATACTGGCACATTCAGAATATTATCGAAGGGAATCGATGGCTGTAACTGCCCTTGCGGACAGTTGAAGGACAGTGAGGGGATAGTAAACGTGCAGTGCGTCCGGCACTGCACGTGTGCACCTGGCATGATAGACATATGGGGGGATGATGGCTGGAAAGCTACGTTATGCGGGCAATGAACCCGTAAACTTGCTGATCCGGATCTGGGCCGCGTAGGCTATGACCTGCGAGCGATTCTGGAGGTGCAGCTGATCGAGGATCTGCTTCATGTGGTACTTCACTGTCCGTTCACTGATGCAGAGGGCAGATCCCACCTCTTTGTATGTTAGCCCTGAAGCAACGAGAGCAAGGACCTCCATCTGCCGCGGCATCAGAACACCACCCGTCTCTGCGCCAGCCCCATCAGTCCTCTCCCGCTGGGCAGGGTTAGTCGTCGATTCCCTGGATTCGCTCGCAATACGCGTGAACTCCGCCAGAATCCTCGCAGTGAGGCCCGGAGAGAAGGCCACCTCGCCTCTTTCCAGGTCCGACAGCATCGCCATAAGCTCATCAGCATCCACATCCTTTAGGACATAGCCGCAAGCCCCGCTCTTCACCGCCTCGAATACGTTCTTGTCAGTATCAGATGCCGTGAGCATTATGATCTTCATCTCTGGAAGCTCGGCCTTTATCAAGCGGGTGGCGGCAAGTCCATCGCAGCGCGGCATGGAGATGTCCATCAGTACTACGTCCGGGAGCATTTCGCGCGCTTTCTCCAGCGCCTCCAGCCCGTCTTTGGCCGTCCCCACTACCTCAACCCCGCGCACCACAAGGAGATCGCTGAGACCCTTGGTGAACAGCGGGTGGTCGTCAACGATCAGAACCCTCATCGGTCTACTCGCCTCCATCCAGTTTCAATGCCAGTGGAATGCACACTTTAACCTCCGTGCCTTCACCCGGCGTGGATCGCAGCATGAAGTCGCCTCCCAGCTGCTCCGCTCGCTCAAGCATGATGCCGATCCCGAACGCTCCGGAAGATGACCATGTCGCTTCATCGGCGACATCGAAGCCCTTGCCGTCATCTCGTATCACTGCCTCGACATCTCTGGGATGCAGCTCCAAGCTGACCCACACGTTCCGGGCATCGGCATGCTTGCCCACATTGGTCGTTGCCTCCTGGATAATGCGAAACAGCTGCAGTTCTCTTGGATATCCAATGACGCCCTTCGCAACCTCCTCAGGGGCCGTCAACTTCGTGCAAATGCCGTATCGCGATTCCACTCCCCGCATGAGCTCCTGGAGTTTGGGGACGAATTGCCACTTGGACATGGCGTCGCCCCTCATGCAGCCTATGTGCTCACGCACCTCGCTGTAGGCGACCCTCACTACATCAACCAGACTATCGATCTCGTTCATGGCCGCAGCATCCTGCCCGCTCGCAAGCTTACATCTCACAGCCTGGAGCTGGACGTTGAGGTAGCCCAACACCTGGCAGATCGTATCGTGCAGGTCGCGCGCAAGAAGCTCCCGTTCCTCCATGGCGGCCAGCGCTCGTTGCCGCAGAAGCAGCTCCTCCTGCGTGCGCCGGCGTTCTGTAACATCGTTGATCACGATGATCTTGCCTATGGCGCATTTGCCAGAGCTCAGCAGAAGCGAGATGTGGAGTTCGTAGGATCCCCGCTCATCGCCCGCCTCAAGCGCCAGCTCACGCGTTGATCCGGTTACCTCTGCAAGAGCAACAGCGATGCTAGGCCAGCGCCCCATCACATCCGCGGCGTCGCCGCCCAGGGCGGCCTTGGCGGACCAGCCTGTGAGGGCCTGGGCGGCAGGGTTCATGTGAAGGACCCGATCCTGGAGGTCGGTCACTACTATGCCGTCATCCGTGCCCTCAACCATGGTAGCCCACGCTATTGGATGTATGTCGAGGAGTCGATAGCGCAGAATGCCCAGGGCAGCGGCAAGTCCGGATATGATGAACGCGATGGGTGTCATGTCAAGACGATGGATCGGACTCGAGCCAGATATGTAGAGGACATTGGCCGCCCACGGCGCAAGCACGCCCACAACCACCAGCCTGGCTTGGGCCTTGTATGAACCAGGCAGCCCGATTATCATCCTGGTTACACTGATGGTTCCGACCATGAGCAGTGTGTATGAGTAGACCATAGCGATCCAGAACCAGGGGCCGTATGTCTTGACGATCACTGAAAACGGCCCGCTTGTGTCGAGCCTGATGTTATAGCGCATCAACCCGTGATACCCGTTGGTCCATACAAGCACCTGAGTAACTGCGGGGATGATCAGAAGACGCAAGATATTGCGTCTCCTGAGCCACTCCCCCTTCCCGGAAAATCCCAACGCTGCGGCAAGCCACGCCACAGGCATAGTGGCTATTCCAACATACTCGATGTTCGACCAGACAGTCTTCGCTTCCACGCCCACGCTGCACATTTCCATGGCGTTCCCCAAGGACCACTCTGCCATCGCCAGCATGAAGCAGCAGAGCCCTGTTGCCCCGGGTCTACTGCGGCGCTTCCAGACAACCACTGCCATCACAAGAGTTATGATGCCGCTAACGATATACGGAATCGCGAAAGGCGTGTACTCCAAATGCATAACGCTCCACCACGCCCCAAGCCCCGGAGTCTGGCGCAATAAGGCGCCTAAAACAGTTAACTCCATTCGCTTTGCCTATCTTTGTTCTGTGTCCACGCAGATAGTCCTGCAAATCCTGTGGATTTCTTGAGCCGCGTGGCCACGTTATGCACGGCAGAGAGGCGCCCGCCGCCCAGCTGAACATGGGTCGAGGGGTGTTGATGCACCAGGCGCCGTCGTCGTTCCCGCCTTAGCATACTGTGGCGCCCCGCTCATCGCTGCAGCCAGTCTGCACCAAGATGGTTTCATCTTGCTAGGATGCTCTGCGCCCTGGGAATGTCGCCATCCATCTACGTTGCAGCCCCACTGGACGTTCGCTTTCCTTGAAAACCGAGCAGTTGAACGCCCAATGGCGCTGAATATGGGTCTCAGCCAATGCTCAGCCTTATCTGGAGAGCCCGCATCCCCGCCGGCTGCCATGCGCACTATAGGCAAAGGCGGGCACGACACCCGCGCCCGCCTTTGCTGTGATTCGCATGTTTTGGCAGTACCGGAGTCCGGCTCTAGAAAGCCCCCGCTTCCCGCACCGGCCCTCAGCTACCAGCCAGTGTAGGTTCCGAACCCGAATCCAGTGGGCTCAGAAGATCCGGTTCCATCCAGGCCAATTGAGGCAATTGGGTAGTTCCCGGACCCGTACTTCAGCTGCATGGATTCCATCTTCCAGGCGTTCGGAAGCCTGACCAGGTTGATCTTGATGGATCCGCTGTCGGAGCGCCAGTACGGAGCGTACGGGCCGACGACGGGTCCATTATACGTCTCGTACACCTCGAAGAATCCAGTGACCTCCGCCTTCTGGGCGTTGATCGACACGATGGTCCACGCATTGACGTTATCTTTCACCTCGTGCTTGTCCACAGCGCCCTCGACCGCTCCGTCGATATCGAGACGAATCACGTAACCCGTTGCCGGGAGCCTGAAGCTCGCCTGGCTGTTCTTGTCCGCGTTGAGTTCGGCCTTGAGCTGATCCAGGGGCTTCGCATACGTTGCCGCACCCTCGTTTATTGTGAGCTTGAACGTTGGAGCCACGATGCCCGTTCCTGCCATGGCGTCCACGTTGTAGGCTTCAACTCCGCCGACCCAGCCGTTGAGAGCTGTTATCACGGCTTGCCTCTCCAGCGTCTCGTTGAACGGCGGCTGGCCCATGCACCCGGCGAGGACCACCGTCATCAGAACGAGCGCTGCGAGGCATGTTAACCTCTTGGCCATTCTGGCTTTACCCTCCTTTGCAGGTTTGCTGACACTGCCTTTTCAGGGGCCGGGCGAAGGCGCGCGCCCCCGCCCGGCTTGCCGTCGTTCAGCTAGTTACCAGGGGCGCAGGCGGCCGAATCCGAAGCCACTGCGCTCTGTCTCCACCTCGTACTCATAGGATGCGCTCATGCTGCCGACGCACACCGTTACCGTCATGATCTTTCCAGGCGCCATGACGGCCTCGTCTAGCAGGACGTAGAACTTGGCGTTGGTCCCGGTCTGGGATACCTTCACCACGCGCCACGCCGCGAGCTGGGTGGTTCCCACGCTGACGGTTACAGGAGCATCAACAAGCCCCGACACCTCGAAGGCAACAGTCGAGATCATGTTGATCTTGTAGATCTCGCCAGGCAGGGGCTGGGCGTTGAAGATCGTCAGCGCTGTGATGTTCACAGGGTCGAACACAACCTCAGCACCGATATTCCCCAGCAGGTCTTCACCCTTCACCTTGAGCACATGGTTCACTCCCGCGGAGATCGCCTTCACGAACTTCATGTCAGTCGTCCACACAGGAGTCTCGCTGTCGAGCGTCACCCAGAAGCCCTTCACGCCGCAGCCAGCGTCGACGGCGGACCATGTCCACGTTACCGTCGTGTTGTTGGTCGGCGCCATCGGAGCCACAGGCGACAGCTTCGTAACAACTGGGCCTACCCGGTCGATCTTCGTGGATGCCTCGTTCGACCAGGCGCCTCCGTTGTTGAGTGCGTCATAGGCCATGACCTTGCCCTTCACGACTGCGCCTTCAGCAGCTCCGCTGATATCCACTGTGGCGCTGATCGTGGTGAGGCCGGACACTGTCGTCCAATTGGCTCCGCCATCGAGGCTGTAAGTGAGATCGTACTTCACAGCATCAGCCACGGGGTTCCAGTTGAACGTCAGAGTCGCGGCATTTGTCCATTCAGGCAGCGCGTTCATCACAGGCGCAGCGGGAGGAGTCGTGTCGATCACGACATGCCCTGGGGTGGACCTCGCGCTCTCGTTTCCGAGCTCATCGAGGGCTGTCACCTCAAGGGTGTGCATCCCGTCGGTCAGTGTCGCAGACGGGTACTCGTTGGTCGCAACGTAACCGACGAAGGCGCCGTCAGCGTAGACGTTGTAGCGCACGGCGTCAGCCGAGGAGGCCGTCCACGTCCACGTTGGGGTGTTGTCATTCGTCGGAGTTGCCGTTGTCGGCATTCCGGGCGCCGCCGGAGGCGTGGTGTCGATGGTCACTGTTGCGAACGTCAGGTCAGCACCGACGTTCCCCACTTTGTCCACTGCCTTGACCTTCAGCACGTGCGCGCCGTCGGCCAGGTTGGACGCTGGGGTGAACGAAGTGCCTTCGGTCTCAAACGGCAGTTCGCTTCCAAGGGTGACTATGTAGTAGTCGACCCCGGACAGCGGATCGGCGCCGGACCATGCCCACGTGGGCCTGGGGTTGTTGGTCGGGCTCGTCGGCGTTGTGACAACGCTCACGACAGGGCCGGTGCGGTCGACCGTGGTCGAAACCTCCTCGGACCAGCCGCTCACGTTGCCCACAGCGTCGTAGGCCCGTACCTTTGCAGTTATCAGGTTGCCGTCCACAGCCGTCGGAGCAGCGATGATGACCGTCAAGGTCTGAACATCGATGTCAGGGACAGCAGTGGCAACTCCAGCTATGGTGTATTCCACGTCGTACTTGACCGCGCTGTCTACCGCAGTCCAGACAAGCATGAGCGCGTCGGCATTGGTGTATGCCGGCAGCCCGGCCATCTCCGGAACCACAGGAGCGGTCAGATCGATCACTACGTAGCCGGCTTCCGACTTGGCGCTCTCGTTGCCGAGCGCGTCGAGCGCGGTCACCTGCACGTAGTGAGTGCCCTCGGTCAGGTTCGTCGATGCGTAGGTAGTCGCAGTCACGAAGCCCTTGTCGACCTCATCCTCGAACACGTGGTACTGGGCTGCGCCTGTAACCGCGCCCCACGTCCACGCGGGACTCTGGTTGTTCGTCGGGGTCGTGGTCTGAGGCATTCCGGGCGCCGCCGGAGGCGTGGTATCGACGACCACCGCCGCGAATGCGACCTCAGCGCCAGGGTTCCCCACGATGTCCACAGCCTTGACCTTCAGCACGTGCGCGCCGTCGGCCAGGTTGGACGCGGGGGTGAACGAAGTGCCTTCGGTCTCAAACGGCAGTTCGCTTCCGAGGGTGACTATGTAGTAGTCGACCTCGGATACTTCATCATCGCCGGACCATGCCCACGTGGGCCTCGGGTTGTTCGTGAGGGTCGTAGGCGTTGTGACAATGCTCACGACAGGGCCGGTGCGGTCGACCGTGGTCGAAACCTCCTCGGACCAGCCGCTCACGTTGCCCACAGCGTCGTAGGCCCGTACCTTTGCAGTTATCGGGTTGCCGTCCACAGCCGTCGGAGCAGCGATGTTGATCGTCAGGGTCTGAACATCGATGTCAGCGACAGGAGTGACAACTCCAGCTATGGTGTACTCCACGTCGTACTTGACCGCGCTGTCTACCGCAGTCCAGACAAGCATGAGCGCGTCGGCATTGGTGTATGCCGGCAGCCCAGCCATCTCCGGAACCACAGGAGCGGTCAGATCGATCACTACGTAGCCGGCTTCCGACTTGGCGCTCTCGTTGCCGAGCGCGTCGAGCGCGGTCACCTGCACGTAGTGAGTGCCTTCAGTCAGGTTCGTCGATGTGTAGGTAGGTTCAGTCACGAAGCCCTTGTCGACCTCATCCTCGAACACGTGGTACTGGGCTGCGCCAGTAACCGCGCCCCACGTCCACGCAGGACTCGGGCTATTCGTCGGGGTCGTGGTCTGAGGCATTCCGGGCACCGCCGGAGGCGTGGTGTCGACTGTGAAGACCAGCGCTGCAGAGTACAGGCTCTCGTTTCCGAGCTCGTCCACTGCCTTGACCTTCACAGTATGCTGGCCGTCAGCCAACCCTTCGGTGAACTCGTGATATGCAGTCGCTTTGCCCACGTTGATCCATGCCTGTCCGTCGATCTCTACAACATAGTGATCGAGATCGAGATCGTCTACAGCAGTCCACTTCACCTTGGGCGTCTCGTCGGCGGTGTAGATAACTCCGCCGATGTCCGTGCCGTCGGGTTCGGTGAGCTGCAGGCCTGTCGGAACGGCAGGCGCCGCGAGGTCTACGTACACGGTACGAGTCGCCTCAGGGCCCTCGTTGTCCAGCCAGTCGTAGGCCTTCACCTTGAAGGTGTGGGTTCCGGTCGTAGCAAACGTGGTCTGATATGTGCGCGTGTCGTCGACGTTGATCCACGCACCGTCGTCCGCCTTCACCTCGTAACGCGTCGCGCCGGCAGGAGCGCTCCAGCTCCATGTCTGGGGCGACTCGTTCGTAGGATCGGGCGTCAGCAGCATCAGCACAGGAGCTGCGGGGCCGGTCACGTCGTAGATAGTGGATACTATCGGCGACCAACCGCTCTCCTTGGTCTCGCCCGAGATGGGCAGCGTGGAGATGGTCTTCACACGGAACCAGTACTCGCCCTCGCCTGCGGCTGCCGCGTCGAAGCTGTAGTCCGACGTCGAACGGGCCTCGCTCGTCGCGCCGCTGAACCCTTCGTTGTTGGCGTACTGCAGGACGTAGGTTATGGCATTGGCTCCGTCGGTTACGTCGTTCCAGTTGATCGCTATTGGGCTCGTTGTGTAGCCCGGGGCAAGAGCCATGATCGCAGGAGCAGCAGGAGCCAGCGTGTCGACTGTGACTGTCTCAGCCGCGCACCAGCCGCTCTTGTTGCCCAGCGTATCGTAGGACCCGACTTCGAGGGTATGCGCACCGTCGCCAAGCTCCTCGGCGTGTGTGTAGCTAACGGCAGTTGCCACGTCTCTGATTATCGCCCCGTCAAGGCGAATCTCATAGCCCGCGGCGCCGCTTACCGTAGTCCAGCTCCACGTCGGGGTCTTGTCGGTTGTCGGCGTCGTCACGGTAAGGCCCGTGGGCACTGCAGGCGGGGTCACGTCTACTTCGACATTGCCCGTCGCCTCAGGGCTCTCGGTGCCCAGCCAGTCGTACGCCTTCACCGCGAAGGTGTAGGTTGCAGTTGCAGTGAACGCGGTCTGGTATGTGCGCGTGTCGTGGACATCGGTCCACCCAGCGCTGTTCACGTTCACCTTGTAGCCTGTCGCGCCGGCAGGAGCGCTCCAGCTCCATGTCTGAGGCGACTGGTTGGTAGGATTCGGCGTCTCCAGCATCAACACAGGAGCCGCGGGACTGGTGTGATCGTAGATAGTGGATACTATCGCGGACCATCCGCTTTCCTTGGTCTGTCCAACGTTGACTGTGGAGATCGTCTTCACGCGGAACCAGTACTCGCCCTCGGTTGCCACAGCGAAGCTGTAGTTCGAAAACGCGAGGCCTGTGACCTCGGTTGGGCTATCGAACCCGGCGTTGTTGGCAATCTGCAGGACGTAGGTTATGCCATTGGCTCCGTCGGTTACGTCGTTCCAGTCGATCGCTATCGGGCTCGTTGTGTAGCCCGGGGCAAGAGCCGTGATCGCAGGAGCAGCAGGAGCCAGCGTGTCGACTGTGACTGTCTCAGCCGTGCACCAGGCGCTCTTGTTGCCCAGCGCATCGTAGGACCTGACTTCGAGTATATGCGCCCCGTCGCCAAGCTCCTCAGCGTGTGTGTAGCTAACGGCAGTTGCCACGTCTCTGATTATCGCCCCGTCAAGGCGAATCTCATAGCCCGCGGCGCCGCTTACCGTAGTCCAGCTCCACGTCGGGGTCTTGTCGGTCGTCGGCGACGTCACGGCAAGTCCCGTGGGCACGTCAGGCGGGGTCACGTCTACTTCGACGGTATTGCCCGTCGCCTCAGGGCCCTCGGTGCCCAGCCAGTCGTACGCCTTCACCGCGAAGGTGTAGGTTCCAGTTGCAGTGAACGCGGTCTGGTATGTGCGCGTGTCGTGGACATCGGTCCACCCAGCGCCGTTCACGTTCACCTTGTAGCCTGTCGCGCCGGCAGGAGCGCTCCAGCTCCATGTCTGAGGCGACTCGTTGGTAGGATTCGGCGTCTCCAGCATCAATGTAGGAGCCTCGGGACCAGTGTGGTCGTAGATAGTGGATACTATCGCAGACCATCCGCTCTCCTTAGTCTCGCCAACGTTGACTGTGGAGATCGTCTTCACGCGGAACCAGTACTCGCCCTCGGTTGTCACAGCGAAGCTGTAGTTCGAAACCGCGAGGCCTGTGACCTCGGTTGGGCTATCGAACCCGGCGTTGTTGGCAATCTGCAGGACGTAGCTTATCGTATTGCCTCCATCGCTTACGCTGTTCCAGTCGATCGTTATCGGGCTCGTTGTGTAGCCCGGGTTAAGCGCCTGGATCGCAGGCGCCGCAGGAGGCGTTGCGTCGACTGTGACGCTGCCGAAGCCAGACCAACCGGAGTAGTTCCCGGCTACGTCCATAGCCCGCACGCGGATCTCGTACTGTCCGTCCGCAAGCGAGAGGCCCTGCGTCCAGGTCTGCGGATTGGCAGGAGCCAAGCTATCCGGGATGTCCAGGAAGGTATCGAGGACGTCCCACTCAGCGGTGCCAAAGTGCCTGATCTGGATGTGGTATCGGTCTACGCCCGAGATCGCGTCGGTCGAACCATCCCAGGTCCATGTGGGAGTTCTATCGACGGTCACAGGCGTCGTGGTAGGTGTCCCTGGCACGGTCGGCGGATCGGGGTCGAAGATCACAGGCGGATCGGCATACGCGGTTGCATTCATCGCGTTGTCGCGCGCCCTGATGTAGACGCCGATTTGGTCGCCCGCGACTAGCGGCAGGTCGCCCGCAGGCTGCCAGACCTCCCAGTCTGTCTCGGAGGTAGGCACCACTATAGGCGTCCCGTTCGTGCCGCCAAGGGACGCATCTACTATGGTCTCCCCTATACCCTTATTCTTCACCAGGTATAGGTCGTAGTTCTTGATCTGTGAACCCGGGACGCCCGTTTCAAGATCCGGATCGCCGGGGTTCTCCCAGTGCCATGTCGGCCTTCTGGAGTTGGTATACCAGTTGCCATCCGCTATGTTCCGGCTACCAGCCCAGATAGTGCTGCCGACGACGGCGTTAGGCGCTTCAGTGTCGATGCGGAAAGTTTTCGAGTACTCTGCTTCGTTCTCCGCATCGTCGTCGATGGTCAGTGTAGCGGTATACTCGCCCTTGGGCATCGTACCGCTGGGGTTCCATGTTGCCGTGGCAGTCATCCCACTAGGCGTGAAGGTTGGCGTGCCGAGTACTATGGTCCCGGATTTGTCCTTCACGACGATTGCGCCAGTGCCATCGCCGTCGAACCCGCTCAACGCGTCTGCGACGTTGAAGGTAACCGTTGGCGTGTCGTCGTTCGTGTAGACCTTCCCGCTGCCATCAACGTACAGCGCGGTCATTGGCCCATTGAACGAGACCGTGCTGCTCGTCAGCGTCGGCGGGGTCATGTCAAACACGAATCTCCAGTGGCCGCCGCCGCTGGGGTAGGTGCTCGAGTTCCCCAGGTTGTCCTCAGCTGTGACTGCCATCGAGTAGGTACCTTCTTGCGCGACTACTGTGAGTGGAGTCGCCAAGGCGAACGCCGCCGTCGGGTCAGTCCACGAGGGCGTTCCTGTCACAGGCGCCGCGAGAGGATCCGTGACAGCCCACACGATGCTCGTGCCGTTCACTCCGGACCCGGCATCGGCTATGTCGATAGATATGGCCGGGTTGGCCTCGTTGGTCTCATAGAGGTCTGTCGGTACCTCGTTCGAGAATGTCGGGCCTCCCGAATCGTATACGAACACTCCGCCAACCCACGGGTCACTGCCGTGCGATGGGTTGCCGAGAGCGTCGAACGCACGGACGCTGATGTAGTACGTATGCCCATCAGTCAGACCGAGGTCGCTGCTTGGGGTATACGTGTTCGAGTTCACCAGCGTGGGACTAACGATGTCGAATCCGTTGGGAGTAGTCCCGATCTTGATCTCGTAGGCGCTGGTCGTCGGCATGCCCGACAGGGCGTCCGTCGAAGCCGCCCAGTCGATCTGCGGCGTCAGGTCGTCCGTATAGTAGGTTGCGCCATGAAGTACCCCTGTCGTGGGAGTACCAGGAGGCGTCGGGCCCTCGTTATCGAACACGAACGATCCCACATACCACGGATCCGCTGCATGGGACCAGTTAGCGAGCTGGTCCTTGACCCGCACGCTGATGTGGTAGGTCTGCCCGTTCGTCATCGGGGCAAGACCAGCGTCGTCGAGTTCGCTGTCGTTCGTGGCCGTAACGGCCAGCATTTCCACGCCGTCCGGGGTCGAGCCTACCTTGACCTCATACGCCCCGGCGCCAAGCCCGACTCCTACTCCGTCATCGCCGTCTGCCCAGTCGAGGTCGGGCGTTGCGGAGTTGGTGTATACCACGTCCAACCGGGGGACCGCGGGGCTTCCGGCCTTCAGCGTCGGAGTTCCCGCAATCGTCGGAGGCGTGTTGTCGAACTTGAACGTGCCCGGGATATACCCAGAGGCATTCTCGATGTTCGCCGCGTCCTTGGCCTTGACGTTCACGTGGTACGTATTCCCAGTCGTCAGCGACAGGTCGCTGCTCGGAATATACATGACCGACGTTACGAACGTGTCGCCAAGAATATCGGCGTCGCCAGGGGTCGACCCTATCCTCAGAGTGTAGGGTTCGGTCTGGTGCATCTCGCCGGGCGGCGTATCGGTGGAGTTACCCCAGTCTACCCGCGGCGTCAGGTCGTTGGTCCACCTGGTGCCGAGGAAGTCCGTCCCCACAACCGGCGCGCCCGGATCGCTTGGAGGCATAACGTCATAGTACATCACGCGCTCTTGATAGCCCGTCTCATTGCCGAGAGCGTCCTGAGCCATGACGTTAACGTAGTACTTGGTTCCCGCAGTCAGGTCAACCCCGAGGGCGTAGCTGTTGGTCGAGCAGTTGGTCTCGCCCAACCTCTCAGTTCCGCCCGAGGTAGTGCCTATCTTGATCTTATAGGGAATCGTGTCGTGCAGCCCGGCGCCCGCGTCGGTCGACGCGTCCCACTGGATCGTCGGCCGCTGCGTCGGCGTGTGCCATGCCGTGTCCGGCGCAGCTCCTGCCGAGCCGGTCGCCGCATGGATGTTCGCAGGCACGCTAGGCGCTGCGTTGTCGTAGATGAACGTGCCCTGGCAATCCGCCCACGCGCTCCAGTTGCCCGCTGCGTCCTTGGCGCGAACCTGTATGTAATAGGTCGTGCCGCTATTGAGCGTCAGCGCGCCGCCGGGAGTGTATGAGTTGGCGCCGCTGGTGGCAGTGGTTAGCACGTCTTCCCGACCGTACTCTG
>JAYFQW010000076.1 GCA_034926675.1 Clostridia bacterium
CCGTCAACGCTCAGCAGTTTCGCAGATGTGACGCACATACCGGAAGAGCTGGGACAAGCGATGAGACTAGAGGAGATTCGGGAGTCTGGATCTGAGGAGAATCACAGCGGCAATTTACACCACTTGACAAGACGTGACCGCCGATGCCAGTTTCAATTCCTCATAGGTAGGCTAAAAACGTTGCGCGCGTGTCGGCAGTATCGCCGCAGATTGAGGGTTTCAATTCCTCATAGGTAGGCTAAAAACCTTGCTGAGGATGGAGCAAGGTACACCCAATGCTCCAGTTTCAATTCCTCATAGGTAGGCTAAAAACCGTAGTGGGGCAAGTCTGGGGGCGTAAACAAGCAGAGTTTCAATTCCTCATAGGTAGGCTAAAAACGCATCTGCCGCGGATAGGCTGGAGTGCGGATTACCGGTTTCAATTCCTCATAGGTAGGCTAAAAACCAGGGCATCCAAGACGGTTCTCGTTGCCCTTGCGATGTTTCAATTCCTCATAGGTAGGCTAAAAACCCAACATATCCGGGCTGCACAACGCGCATGATCGGCGGGTTTCAATTCCTCATAGGTAGGCTAAAAACCGGACCGGCGCGACTCTCTACATCAGAGAGGAGGGCAGGTTTCAATTCCTCATAGGTAGGCTAAAAACCTGTAGAGCGTCCTGCGCTCATCCATATTGAGCACGATGTTTCAATTCCTCATAGGTAGGCTAAAAACCTGCGAGAACGACCCATACCACGAAACGATGTCCCCATGTTTCAATTCCTCATAGGTAGGCTAAAAACGACTCCTCCTTGGGGGCCAGCTTGCGCCAGCCCCCACAGTTTCAATTCCTCATAGGTAGGCTAAAAACTCGTAGTAGGGCCGGCCCGACAGGGCTCGCCATAGCGTTTCAATTCCTCATAGGTAGGCTAAAAACGATCATACGGGAGGCGACCACGATGAGCATTCAAGAGTTTCAATTCCTCATAGGTAGGCTAAAAACGTCTTATCGCGCCGGTGGATCTAGGCTAGTGTGGGCGTTTCAATTCCTCATAGGTAGGCTAAAAACTCATCATCAGCTTCGGGACGCGCCAGGGCCTTGCGAAGTTTCAATTCCTCATAGGTAGGCTAAAAACTCGTTGATGCCGTAGCTCTTGTGCGGGTTGTTGGTGTGTTTCAATTCCTCATAGGTAGGCTAAAAACCTCATTGGCTAGGCGCACAGCAAGGCGACGTGATTGGTTTCAATTCCTCATAGGTAGGCTAAAAACCATATGACGAGCTCGTGCACGGACGCAACATCCGCGTTTCAATTCCTCATAGGTAGGCTAAAAACACTGCGCTGTAAGAGTCATATCCAATCCCCATACGGAGTTTCAATTCCTCATAGGTAGGCTAAAAACCCACTGCCGGCGGAGTGCATTGAGGCCCTCTACCATCGTTTCAATTCCTCATAGGTAGGCTAAAAACCGATTTGAGCAGGCATTCGCCGCTGCACAGTCTCCGCATTCTGCGTTTAATCCAGCAAAGATACCTGTGAAACCCTGCTAAAGCGATATTAGCATTCGGTTCTTCAGTTGTCGATCCCCGGGGGTTTATACGCTACTACAGGTCGACAGCACAGCAAATCGCCGCCCTGCACACCAGTAGAAGACCACAGCACTGGCGTACGTCATCTGCAGGCGGCGCAGACCGCATTTCTGGCGAGACGGCCTCAAGAGCCACCTCAGTGAGCCCGGAGTATGCCACTACGTGACTACCTGCATTATCGCTAGCTTACAATCTGCTACATGCCGCACCCTCGCTGGCCCACTCAGTCAGCGTTCAGCGTTGCTTCCTCAGATTATCTGATCCATCCCGCCCTTTTCCACGCCCATGATCTCGCGGGAGTAGTACTTGGTCGTCCTAAGATTGTAGATAATCACGGAGTCCTCCTCTGGGTGCATGATGTGCCCAAGCTCCATTTTCAGCTTCTTAAGGCCGGCCCCGGTAATCTCACCTTCGAAGACGGAATTCTGGACCCAGTAGAGATACTCTCGGCACTTCTTCAGCACCTTGGTGACCCGTACTTGTTTGATGTCGTAAACGAGTATCACAAACATTAATCTGCACCTACCAAGCAGCAACATAGGGGTCATACTGCTTTTCACCCATGAGGTGCTTCTCCAGCTTGTAGAGCTCCAGCCGAATGAGATGTCTGTACGACACCTGGCGGTTGAGGCTCTTGTAGTTCTGCGTGGTCTGGAGTTTCTGGTCGAATTCCTCAACAAACATCTTGCGAGCGTTTTCCTTCATTACTACGCCCTCAGTGCCCTTCACGAAGTCGTTCTCAGATAGTTGCCTTCTCCCAAGCAGAGTGAATATGATACGGTCCACTATGATGGGTTTGAAGATCTCGGCAACGTCCAGGTTCAAAGTGAACCTCCTGAAGTTCGTTGCATGAAGGTACCCGATTCTCGGGTCGAGATGTGTGCGATAGATCTGGCTCAGAACTACTGAGTACATCATCGAGTTTCCGAAGCTGATCAGTGTGTTCATGTAGTTCCTCGGCGGCCGTCTGGTTCTGGACTCAAACGCGAACGCAGGCTGGCCAACTATGGCGTCGAACGCTTCGTAGTAGGTGTTCCTGACATTGCCCTCGATCGCCATCAGCGTTTCGCCGTTATCGCAGTCAGAGATGTCCGCCCGACGCCGTTCGATCTCCTCCCGTACATTACTGATGTCCTTCTCACGTTTCTCGTAGTATTTCACCACGCGGAGCATGTTGTCCGCCGCGCCTTTAACGAACCTCTTGGCGAGATCCAGCCTCTTAGAATCATCGAGATAGTGCTCGGCCTGCCGCAGCGTCATGTATCCGGAATTCATGTGCTCTCTAGGATAGAACGTGCCCATGTAGTATCCGTAGTAGTTGAAGTAGTGAACGATGATCTCACTTTGTGACAGGAACTCGAGGAGTCGCTTGTTCAGGCTTACCTCGCCGAAGGCCATGATCTCGCTGATGTCCTCCACAGGCAGGAATCTCTTTTCACCGTTCTCCGTCTCGAAGTAGATGGTGTTGTCTTTCCGCTTTAGCTCGCCGTTTGAGAAAAGGTAGAAGGTGCGCTTCACTGAGCAACCCACCTTTCATGACCAGCACAGTTCCGCATAGCCACAGCCCCGGCAGTACCTGATCTTCTCCGGCGCCGGCGGTTCCGAGAGATACATGATCCGGAATATGTCACGTCGCGCCCTGTCCAACTCTGTGTGACTCGCCTCGTCTAGGGTTACGCGTTCCCGTTTGCGCTGTTCAGGAAATCGAAGCTCCCCGACAGCGCTGACACCGGCGCGGTCAAGCTCGTCCAAATAGAACAGCAACTGCATCCTAGCACTCTTCTCGCCGCGCATGCTCTTCTTGATCTCCCCTACCACGAGCCTGCCATCCTTTTCGGACAAGACATCAAGCCTCATCCCTGGAAGGGAGATCTCCTTCTTCTCACGCTCGTACACGTGCTCATGAAGGAACCTGCCTAGGTCTATAGACGGGTTGTCCTCATCCGGATTCACCTGATGGGCCATGAGCCACACTTGGCGTTGGCAGATGTAGTAATACCATACTAGCGTTCCAGTAACGTGCATGTCATCACTTGCCATCTCACCCACCCATGTCGCCTCCGTTTCAGGTACGAGCACAACCGCTGAGCTCTTGTCAGATCATGAACCTGCCCGATGGATCCTCCTCGCCGGGCGCCGCCTTGAACTGAGCGAGGCCGGTGGCCCGGGAGTAGCTGTTCACATCGGACAGGATGCCAATGGGATGTTCCCTGTCGAACGCGACCCGGCCTACGGTGGCTTTGGCATCCAACGGGACTATGAAATGCTGCAGCACGGCCATGAACTGTTTGCGCTGGCGGAATGACAGGCTATTGCGGTAGTGCGGATCCAGATATCGCTCATAGAGCTGCATCAGGCCTGACGGAGCGAAGAAATCGAGAAGAGCCCTTACACGACTCCCCAGGAGACTCACGCCGAAGGGCACGAAAACGCTAGCTTGTGGGTAGTCTTGGCCAAAGGGGTCCGGGCGGCCTAGAGCCGACCATTCTCCGAGTGCAGCGTCCACCAGTCTATCGAGCGGACCGGTAGCAGTAGTCCGTGCCATTAGCTCTGCGTAGTAGTCGCCCACTATCTCCCTAGACTCAGGTTCGTCCCAGCTCGAGTGGGATTTGGTGCATGCGTCGGTGGCCTGCAGCAGTGCCCTGGGCCGATAAATGAACTCCCGAGTATCCTTGCCATCGGAGCTACGGGCGAACGGAAACACCGTAACCACACCTCCTGCCATCTCCCCATGGCGGTTCACTCGCCCGGCGGCCTGAACTATGGACGGGATGATGGGAAGTGCCCTGATGATCCGGGGGAAGCTAAGGTCCACACCGCACTCGATTATCTGAGTGCATACGGCCAGCAAGGGTTTGCGGCGGCTGAGGTCTCGCTGGAGTCTCCGTATTTTCGAAGCCTTGTGGGGGCCCGTCATGCATGCGGTGAGAAGCCGACACGACCGACTTCCGACGAGCTTGCATGCCTCGCTATACACTCGATAAGCGTCACCCACGGTATTCATCACAACTGCCACAGCAGGGAAATTGTTCTCTTCCATCAGCTTACGAAGGGCTTCAGCTGCCATGCTTGCTGCACCAGCCTCATCGACCGCGATTTCACTCACCTCGATCTTGTATCTGTTATGGCTCGGCAAGTCTATGGCGTCAGGGGCTAGCGCAACCGCTGGCTCAGAAAGGCCAAGCTGGAGGGGAGGCAGAGTGGCGGTTGAGAGCAGCACTCTCGCGTCACATGATCTAGCTGTTGCCTCCAGCATGGCCAGGAACACCGTCCAAGAAGCGTGGTCAATGACCTGCGGTTCGTCGATGACTATGAAGGCTCGACGGAGGGCCTTGATCCGCATGGTTTGCTGAGCCCTTGATGGGAAGAGGGCGCGGAAGTACTGATTGAAGGTGGTGGCCACCACGGACGCCGCCCATGAATCCAACATCACGGCGCCTTCATCCTCGGAGACACCTTCTTCGTATGCACGTTCCTTTCCATCAGGTCCGATCACTGAGAGATGGTGATGCTCCATGGCTCGTATGCCGGTGGCCCTGCGTATCTCTCTGGACGCTTGAGACAGTATCGACATGTACGGAGCCACGTATACTATCCGCTCGCATAGCCCATCCTTACAGGCTTCGAGCGCAACACGCGTGGACGTGACGGTCTTGCCCATTCCGGTGGGAAGCACGAGGGTGAACACGCGAGCATCAGGCTTATCGGCTAGGGCGTGGTGGAATCGCTGGACGCACTGATCCTGGAGGGCTCCGCGGGTATCCACTATGGACTGCGAACTGCCGCCAAACGCCAGCGCTTCCGCTCGGGAAGTGCAATAGTCAGATAGAAGACGTAGAGCCTTATCGGCCTTCTTCGCTGTGATGATCGGATACTCGAAGTCCGCACTGACGCCAGCCGCGTCCAAACGATCAGCGGCTACCATAGCCGCAGTGTTCATCCTGACGCACTTCGACGCGGAGTCTACATAGCGCTGCCTAGAGTTCGACAATGCTGCCCGGCACTGTATTTGCGAGGATGCATGCCACCGGCGCCATGCATCCTCGGCCTCTTCCCGAACCCAGTCGGGGAATCTGTCCACGTCGAACAATACACCCGAGAGGCATGTGCCAACGAAATCGGCGAAACCATCTAGGTCGCATTCGGCAGCGTGTCGGTAAACGTCTATGTTGATCCAAGGGGGTTCCTCGTTTATGTCACGCAGCTCGCCGTGGTGGTCGTAGATGTCTCGGGATATCTGCAGGACGAGCCTTCGAGTGTCCGCGTCAGCGTCAATACCACTGTCCCGCCAGATTCCCCGCTGATCGATAGTCTTCATCGCTACGTAGAAGAAGAGGGCAGATCCTAGTGGGGAGTGATTGGAAGACTCCCTAGATTGCCTGCGGATGTATCTTTGCCAGCTGGCCCGGGCTTTGCCCGCATCGTGCATGAGCCCGCCCAGAAAGCGGATTCTCGACAGAGCATCGCCTTCAGGTTCTCCGCATCCACGGGCCACATAGAGCAAGTGGTCTGAAAGCAACCTGAACTCGCCCTGTTCATTACGAGGACGTGCCCAGCACTGATCGAACGGGATGATTCCTCTCATCACCAAAGCGCGGCCACCGTCCCATCATGGAGTCGCACAATAGAGCACAGCCCCTGGGCTCTCTCGGTGTTTGCGACAGGCATGAACCGGATAGGCTTACCCGACGCCTCATATACCAAGTTGACCGCGCCGCGGAATCTCCGCTGGTCTGGGTCGACGCATTGATGCAGCATTCCGCCGACACGACCGTATCGGGCGCCGCTTTCTGGGATGAGTCTGTCCACCACGTAACTCGGTAGTACTGTGCGGCATGAAAGCTCATCGACAGTAGCCAGCGGGATTTCCCGGAATTCGTCAATCACTGGGCTATCAGGAACCGTGGGGCAGAACGCACTTCCGAGGTAAGTGTGATACACGCTCTGCCCGGCGGCCATCATCCCGGCCAGCTTCCCAGCATGCTGGCCGGAGTAGTACACCCTGTAGTGGGGGTTCACCACAAACTCCACCGAAGTAGGCCTGCTGAACGTGCTCTTTGGTTCCCCCATCCACCCTTTGCCGAGGAGCGACATCTCCTGTACCACTGTAGCAGGGGGAGACAAGAGCTCGATCCCCACCACGTTCTCGCCCTCGAGGGATGGTTTACCCAGGACCGACGCCATCATGCCAAGGAGCGCGGTCCTGGAGATAAACGGGTAGGTGGCGTGGGTCACCGAAGTGTCCGGACGGCGGAAATGCGCCATCTTCCCTCTGAGTTCGAAAACGAGTACTACCATGTCGACGCGACCTCTCCTGGCAGTTCTCCTACGATACTAGTTTCCGGATTGACCCATCGCCTCACCCTTGCCACCTTGGGACAGTCCTTCAATGCCTGGCCAAGCTTGGAGATATCCAGCGTTACCTCGTTGAGTGACGTCGGAGGACGTGTCCCGAGCCACGCGTCGCGGTCAGGCGAAAGCCTTATCCGGTCCTCCAAATATCCGATACGGAAGAATGGATCGCTATACTCTACATGGACCATCATGACGGGCTGCTGAAAGCCCCGTCCCCTGGCCTGCCTGTGCAAGGTTCCGCGCCAGAGCCCCTCGAGGAGCAGCTCAACGTCGTCTTCGGTCATGCCGGTGTTGTCGGCGATAGTGGCGTTTATCACAGCCGGCATCGCAAATACTGCAAACGGAAGAGTGTATGTAGTCCAGATGGTGCCTTGAGCCTTTCCGCCCTCTTCACCCTGGTCAGTAACGCGCCCTTCGTCGCTGGGCATGACTACCGTGCCCTGGACGTACTTTGTCTCCACAGGATGCAGAGAGTGCGCCCAACCGAACTGGACAGGACCGGTCTGATGGAACCCAGCATCGCCCTTCACGCTGTACACCATTCCGAAGGTTCTGGCATCGAAGGCACTCTTCATGAGAGCTTGTCGGGCATTCTTGTCGTCGGCTCGGCCAGCACGCTCAAGTATTGCCTTGGCCAAGCTTTCCCTGCCGAGCAGCTTACCGTCGTCGCGCCGTTCCTCTCGGCAGAACACAAAATACCGTTTGCCCGGCCCGCCGTCGGAGTACTTAGCAAGTACATAGTCGCGGACGTCTCGCTTGATGCTCACATCAGACAGGGATATTCTTCCGTCTTCCTCCCCAAAGATCCGCCTGGCATCACTCTCGCCGAGAGGATCCCTGTTCGGGATCCCATCCTTAACGCTCTTCACAAACAGAATCTCACTGGTCCTAACGTTCACGATTCATCCCTCCGTTTAAGAGTCATTGATTCTGCAAACTCGCGATCGCGCTCTCTGTGGCCACATCGTCGGACTGGACCGTCTTGGCGAACCCGCACAGGTTATATCCCGACCAGAATGCTGCAATGAAGGAGTGAGGGTCTCTCGCGACAACGTCCTTCATCCTCGGATACTCCGCTAGGGCGATGCCAAGCCGGGTTCGAAAATCCTCTGACAGGTGAAAATCGAGCCTCCTCGAGAGCTCTTCCATCCTAGCGAGCCCTCTAGAGTACAGAACACTGGGGGTGAGGTCAGTTCCAAAAGTCATCACTCGGTGTTTGAGGAAGTCCTTGCCCCTATCGCCAACCTTTGTCTTGATCCAGTACTGCCGCGAGAAAAGCCCCGTTAGGTATCCACATGCGAAACCCAATTCCTCGGAATCTCCGAAGTGCATGTCCGCAGGTGCGCCCGACGACATCATTCGCACGAGTTCTCTCCAATCGCGCATGGCCTGAACGTCTCCCTCCTTCGAACCTCCAGACAGCTTCTTCTCATATTCGCCCAGGAACTCCCTGAATGCCAGGTAGAACATCACTTCATCCTGCAGTCTGGCCCTGGCCTGTTGCTGGTTTCCGGTCGACCCACCGGCCCCATGGCGCGCCGCAGCGCTCATGCGCAGTGCGCTGTTCATAATGAACCTCGACCGGCTCAGAGGTTCTCTGTGTAGGGCTCGCGAAAGAGAACTCCAGAGATACGGGCCCCCGTAGGCCGTAGCCAACATGTACGGCAGCGAGCCATACCGCGACAGTAGGTAACCCATCTCCTTATCGGTCGCCTCTCTGCCCTTCACCGCTGAGATCAATGGCTCGGCCATGTACGACGCCTTCCGCACTATCCGAGTGAGTTCGATCGCAGTGGACGGGATCACATCCTCTATCGTAGACCTTAGGTGAATGTCGCCCTTGGACACGCTCCCACTGAAGTAGGTTACGGTGAGACGGAAATCATCCCTGTCGAAGCCCTCCGGCAGGTAGCATTCGAGGCCGGTGATGGCCTTCAAATGCCTTTCCTCTCTGGACTTGGCACGGTCTCTGGAGAGCAACTCGCCTACGGTGGTGACAAACATCTGCTGCTTATGGGGATCGTCGATGAACCGGTCAAGAATCGGGAGGGCAATGGCCGAGCCCAGTATGGACTCCACATTCGCCGACTGCCGGGCAGTCTCTTTGCCTCCGGGACTTGCAGACGGCGAGAACAGCTCTTTCACGAGCCAGTTGTCTATCCTGGCAGCGAGTTTGAGAAAGACGTTGGCTCCATAAGTGAGCGCCTTATAGCAGCTGTCGCAAAGAGCAATCCCATACACCATTCGGTCGATATCGTTGCCCTTCTTCTCAGCCGCCCATACAGCGGCAAATGGAGGTTCCCATGTTGGGGACATCCATGGCCAGGCCTTGCAGTAGGACGATACAACGTGGCCGGTGCTGCCACACACCGAGCACACGGCGTCGACCCCGGTGAGTTCCCCGCCGGTGGCGCCCTCTTCGATCTTCGCTGCCCAGAAAGGCTCCACCACTTTGTCGAGGTCAGTCACGATGTATGCACCGGGATGGAGCATCGAGTTCCCGACTAGCGCTTTTCCAGATCCGGGGATGGGCATCCGGTCCATTCGGGAGAAAGGGCCATTGGGGGTTAACACCGCCAGTATCACCAGGCCATCAGGCGCCGTCTTGTCGTCTGTCGTTATACCAAGGGACCTAACGGCCTCTGCGAGTCTCTTTCCGATGATAGTCAGCTGGGAATCTGTGAGCTTCAGCGTGGATGTACGCTGGGCACGAAGGGCAACGAAGTCTCCTGCCAGTTTGGCTGCGTCGTCATCAGACTGAGCCTGAGCTATGGAGCTTACGGTGTGAGAGTAGATAGGATACACCGGCACCCCGTAAGCGCCCTGGGCGAGTGTGGGGTTCCCCCCCATCGGCAGGACAAAAGGAGCCCCGACAGCCCTCGTAAGATCCGTTACGAACCTGGTCTTCTTGGAAGTCGGACTGATTGGCTGGTACTCCCCCCATTGCTGGGTGGGAAGCGCTGCCGCGCTGAACTCCCCTGGCGACGGATCTATCTCTATCGCGAATACATTGCTGAAGAAACGTGCAGCTCTGTCCTGGGCAACATCGGTGATCTGTTTGACGATCTCATCCGCGTTGCTGCCGCCAGCCACCAGAGGCCTTCCAAGCCTTATCAGGCTCTCGATTAGCATGGGATCCCCCCTCCGGAGCGTATTCCAAACATCCGAAACCCTGGGAATTTTTAGAACCTAGCCCTGCGTCGAGCGCCATTTGAAGCAGAACGCTGGGCCCTTGAAGGCCAAGACGCCCTGAGTAGCCCTTTATGACTGTTCCTTTATAATCTATAATGCTCATCCTGAGCTGTTCCACAGGACGGACTGTTGCCTCGCCCGCAATCGATGTGAGACCGGCTAGCGCCTGGGCCTTTTTGATCAGATTAGCTGACGCCAGCCTGGCGAATTCCGGTTCGCCAGGCTGATAGTAGACAGTGTATCGCGACCCGTCAGCCTTCTGCATGGTGCTGTATGACACTACCGGAGAGAGGGTGCGCACAGCGATCGATTCAGATTGGACCTTCGGTTCACTTGCCGTGACACTGACTGTGCGGACACTGGAACTGTGTAGCCGAACGCCGCCGCCCACCAGAAGGCGAGTAGCCAGGGCATCGCAGAATCCCTTTATAGGTGAAGAGATCACAAGACGAAGCCGACCAGTGAAGACTATGGCGCCTGCTTGTGGTTGCAGGCTGAACTGCCCCATTAGCCGCGAGAACGTGAACCCCTTGAAAACGCGACCGCCAGCAGAAAAGCCTACGTTGTGAAGGAATTCTGCCTGGGCCAAGTCAAGAAGAGAGTATATCGCAGACTGAACGACGTAGTTGTAATGAATAGGAAGCACAAGCTCCGCCGATTCCGGTTCAAGGTAGATCTCCAGACGCACTGGTCATCACTCCGATCGGATGTGACTCTATGCTTGTAATGTGTGGCAATCAAATGGAGTATTATCACATGGGCATTGGGTTTACTTAGGCAGTCGAGTGGTCCACCTCTTGATCGACGCACCCGATAGACGCCTCTGGAATGCATCGGGAAATCCCCAAGATCATGGAGAAGGCCCGGGGCGCGCCCGTTTTCATTGGCGTTCAGCCTGCGGTCCCTAATCTGGAACTAATGGTCTTATGTGCATTATTCGCCAGTTTCCTTGGTTCATCCTCTGCATTTTCAGGATATCATCGTAGATTCGCGCTCCATCGCAATTTCCCAAGAACTGTGAACCCGGCATCCTGAGACATATCTGCCCCACCCCATGCCCCCCACACCGAGTGACAACTGAACTGCATGGTTAGTCCATCTGTACTGTTCCATGTGCTGATGGGAGGCATAACATGAACCACACTAGATGTGGAGGTGAAAACAGATGGCTGATGTCAAGGCGGAGAAGTTCTGTTTCCTCTGGTGGCTCAACTGGATAATCCGCATCCTGCTTATACTTCTCACGATCGCCATACTGCTGTGGTTCATCTTCGTGATCCTAGGCATATAGCCTGGTCGATAGCTGATTGACTTGACCCGAATTCACATCTTCGCGGAGGTGAGCAAATAATGTCGGATGCGAAGGCGGCATGTGTCTTCTTCGTTCCCTGGTGGCTCTGGTGGCTGATCGCGCTTGCTGTGATCTCGCTCATCATCCTGTTCATCCTGATCTTCTTCTTCGGCATCTGCATCTAGGGCGACGACGTCTTGGTCCTGCTCTCAGCCCTCTTGGCCAAAGCGCCGCCGAGGCCAGCAGCACTCCACCGTGGGTCTGGATCAACAGAGGAGGCGGACAGTCCCGCCTCCTTCTGCGTGGGCGGCGGGCGGTCCACGCCAACCCGGCCTCTGTTGCGCAGCCTCTGGATGAATGGCCTGTGCATGATGGGTTTGCCTACGGGATCTTTCCGGCGCTCGGCATCGTCTCACAATGGTGTACAGTATTCGTGAGATAGCGAGGGATGGTGGCATGAGAACACGGACGGTTCAGATCATCGCAGCAGCGCTCCTGGCCTTCATGGTGTTCGGGGCCTGCAGCGGCGCCAGCGTGGCCCACGCGGCAGCGGCTGACGCATGGACAGGCATTCCCAGAGGATGGCGCCTCGCCGGGAGCATAGGAGACTCTAAGGCCTCATATGCCATTCAGGCGGATATCAGGATCATCAACTCACAGGTCATGGGAGAGTACTACTACCTCTCGTCCGGGAAGCTTCTGGAGATATACGGAGACCTCAAAGGAACCGCATTCGACGCTTCGGAGTATGAGAGATGGGATCACGTCACTGGCAAGTGGACGGGAAAGATAGACATGGCGACGGGAAGAGTCACAGGAACCTGGACGTCGCCAGATGAATCGAGGTCCTTCAGCATCGCCCTTGAACCAGTCGCCTCATACGTATGGGATGCCCGGGTGGAGCACAGGATCGTAGATGTAGATAGCTCCCTGCCGGTATTCTCGGCGAGAACCCGGATCGCCTCATCTGCAGAGGATCTGGCGGCATCTGTATCAGCAGCAGCCCAGAAAGCCGCTTTGGCTGATCTCCCCTTGGAGTACGCCCCCGACCCCAGCGACCCTGATAGAGGCGATCAGCGCTGGGCTGTGTCCACATTTGGCAAGGTCGTCTACTGGTCGGACAGTGTGATCAGCATGATGCACGAGATCTATACATTCTCCGGCGGCGCGCATGGTATGACGGCCTACGAATCGATCAACACATGGATGCAGAACGGCACTCCCAAAAGGGTGTACCTGCAGGATGTTCTGTTGAACGGATCTGGCTATCAGAAGGCCATCGAGAAGCATATTCTTGCCGATCTCAAGGCCCAGGGCGCGGCATTCGTGGCCAGCGGAGAAGTGCAGAGCGTGCCTGAGGAGTCCCTGGAGCGGTTCGTCCTCCTCCCCAAGGGGATCGCCTTCTACTTCGGACCGTACGAAATGGGTTCTTACGCAGAAGGCGTGTATGTTTCCATCGTCCCGTGGAAGACCCTCACGCCATACCTGAATGCCAATGGGCCAGCAGCGGACCTGATGAAGGTCAAGTTCTAGTCGCTGTTCCACCCAGAGGCAGGAGCCCTAATCCCACTGGGTTAGGGCTCTTTCGGTTTTCTCGGGACGATGGGAATCGGCGCTGCCCTCCCCGCGGGCTCCCTGGGTGGAGCAATAGTCGCTCTTGCACAGTTGATGAGAGGTGTGCCAACCTGCAACGCGAATATCTAGTTGATTCGTTCAACGCCAACGAATCCGGGCGATTCCGGCAGCAGCACTTGCAGTCCTCAGACGATCTAGAGCCAAGTCGCCTTTTCGAGCAACGTCCGTCTTTAATGCATCGGTCACGGTGATGGAAAACGGGTTCACCGCAATGGAACTCACCTTGATGCTTGAAATAGCCGGGCTTACTGTAGAGCATATCTGGGGCGGCACCGCGGGTCAGTGGGGACGCAGGCCTCTTCTTATGGATGAGATGGAGCTCATGATCGTGGCCAAGCTGGGCTAGGAAGGCTGTGTGTTCAGATGGGGTGACCATACAGGAGACTTCATGCAAGTCTGCGCTGACCCGCACTGGAATCCCAGGGGTGGAGTACGCTCTCAACCCGTACGTTGGATGTGCCCATGCATGCGTGTACTGCTACGCATCGTTCATGACCAGGTTCTCGAGCCACACTGGCGCCTGGGGGAGCTGGGTGGATGCCAAGGTGAACATCCCGGATGTCCTCGAGAAAGAGGTCACGCGCCTGATCTCGCGGCAGAGCAAACGGAGGCCAGACGGCCAGGGAGTGCTTGTGAACATCCCCGAGGCATCGGCGCCGCCAGTCGCACCCACGATCACCATCTCTAGCGTAACCGATCCTTATCAGCCTCTCGAGGGCACTTGCCAGCTGACGCGCGCCTGTCTCGAGGCGCTGGCCAGGGCTGCCAACTGCAGTCCGGGAGCAGATCCTGGGGCAGATTCTGTGGCAGATTCTGTGGCAAATCCCCGGGCGAATCTCCGGGCGAATGCAGTTCGTCCCGTCATTCCCAGAGCATCCATACTGACCAAATCCGCTCTGGTCGTGAGGGACATCCCCATACTCAGGGATCTCCCCGGCAGTGAGGTTGGCATGACCATAACCACTCTGGACGATTCCCTTGCTAGGCTCGTCGAACCTGGCGCATCCCCTCCGAGCTTGAGGCTTCAGGCCCTGGAGCGGCTGTCCAGTGAATCGATTCCCACCTGGGGTTTCATCAGTCCTGTTCTTCCCTACTACAGCGATTCACTGACGGCGCTGGAGGCCATGATGAAGCGCTTGTCGGAAGCGGGAGTATCCAGGATTCTGGTAGACCGGATGAACCCGTACCCTGCGGCAGTATCGGGATTCACCAGGGTAGCGCGCCCGGAAGCAATAAGGGCCCTCGCAGGCTACAGGTCCTCACCAGAAGCCTACCTGGCCCGCCTGAAAGATGCTGCTCTCACAGCCTCATCCGGACTGGACGTGGAGATCCGGGTGCTATTCTAGCGCCTCTCTGCCTGCTGCCTGGTCGAATCCTACCCGGAGCAGACGCGCAAAGCACCGCCGCCGCGCCGCCTTCCTTCATGTCCAGCTACGCGCGTTCTGCCCATCGCGGGCATTCTTGCACTGGCGATCCACTAACGGCATTCAGTCGCGCCTCGATGGCGCGCGCCCGGAGAACGGGCGGAGTTTCCCATTTTTGAGTGTGATCCGCCGGAAAATCCTCACGGATGAGTATCTCCACCCGCCATTTCACTCAAAAATGAGAATCCCGGCGCCGTCACCCGCGACTGCTCGCCCGAACGAGTACAAGCGCATATGCGGTAGGCGGCGCCGCCGCGCCGCCCTTCCCCCGCCATTCCTTTGTGTCCAGCTACGCGCGTTCTGCCCATCGCGGGCATTCTTGCACTGGCGATCCACTAACGGCATTCAGTCGCGCCTCGATGGCGCGCGCCCGGGGAACGGTCGGAGTTTCCCATTTTTGAGCGTAAGCCGCCGCGAAATCCTCACGGATGAGAATCCGCACCCGCCATTTCACTCAAAAATGAGAATCCCGGCACCGTCACCCGCGACTGCTCGCCCGAACGAGTACAAGCGCATATGCGGTAGGCGGCGCCGCCGCGCCGCCTTTCCTTTTTCATGCCTGCGTTTGATGGGTCTGCGTCGGATGAGCCTGCGTCGCATGGGTCTGCGTCGCATGGGTGTAAAGTTGCATGGGTGTAAAGTTGCATGAGCATCATCAGTGCTGGTTGCGCGTGTCGTCGAGGGCCTGTGGCTCAGCTGCCTTGGGCAGATGTCTCAGGTCGGCGCGTGTCACGTTCAATGCAGCAGCATCTGGTCCGTTGGAGGGTGTGACGACATGTAGTGTATCTGGGTCTATGGCAAACAGCCCTGCTTCGTATGCTCTATGATGTAGTGCGCAAAGCACAAGCCCATGCGTGGGATCGTCGTCCGCCTTGCGGCGGTTGGGCTTCAGGCTGACGACATCGAGCAGCTCTGGAACTGCGATGTTGCACACAGCGCATTTGTAGCCATAACGCCTGAACACGCCAAATCGAAACCTGGTGCTGGAGGCTCTGCGCTTGCTGGAATGCGGCAGGCAGTCGCAGGCTGGCTGAGCTGGTGGAAATAGCCGTCCAGGGTCTTGGGCGACGCAAGCCATTGGCTGTTCCACCGCGCCGAACATGACAAGGAATGCCCCGCCGGCATCGTCCCAGTCCTCCACCCAGCCTATGCGCACGTCGCGAAGGGACTTGCCCGGCCCGGCCGTCGTGACCACGAAAACGGGGAGCCTCAAGAGGCCAGCATTCTTCGTGGCGCTGATCTCCTGAAGATCTCGGCCCAGTGGACGAGACGTCCTGGCATAGTGATAGATGACTCCGTCAGCAGATAGGTAGTTGCGGTGCTCACCGGTGTGGAGCAGACCTACAGTGACACCGCGTCCGTCTGGCGACACTGAGCCTGTGATTGCCTTGTCCACCCAGATGCCCTGGCCGCCGCCGTAGACTCTTAGGTCCCTGAGCAGGCCTGGATGAACGTCGTGAGGCCCACGAGCCTCTTTCAGCTTCGCCCACATTTCCAAACGGCGTTGGTATTCCGCTGCAACTGGGCCTTCATGGACGCACCTAATCGACTCTTCCAACTGCAACACCACTCAAACTCCACTGCTAGGTGGGACTATTCGTCAAAGTAGTCCACAACACCTCCGCAGTTGTGCATTCCTATCCATTGACGAAGCCGTCGATAGGCACAATTGTCACTTCTTCGCCCAAGCGCACGCTTAACCACGCTCTCTGGACCGCATACGAATATACCCCCGTGGCCATAGGAGGAGACGGCGTGAGACTCTCGAACACATCAATTGACCCCGCTGGTCAGTGATTCGCGGTCCTGAGGGCAGCCGATGCCCTGAACGTCATGGAAACCATCGGAGGTGTTCGAATGGCTGGAAGGTTAACTCGGAGAGAAGTGCCAGAGGATGAGACATGGCAGCTTGAAGACCTTTTCCCGACTATCGCCCAGTGGGAAGCGGCGTTAGCAAATGTGGACTCGGAAATCGCCACGGTAACGCGCTACCGCGGTCGACTCGCAGAAGGGCCGATTACGCTAATGCAATGCCTCGAGGCGGCCGAGGCCCTTGCTCGGCGGTTCTACCACGTGGAGTTATATGCAGAGATGCTCTTATCAGGCGACGGAACTGATCCCGCGAACCAAGCCATGGCGGGACGGGCCGCCGCCGCCCGCGCGCGCGTCGGAGCCGGGCTGTCGTTCATCGAACCCGAGGTCCTAGGGCTTCCCGACGGAACCATACAGCGATGCCTGGAGGCCGAACCCGGTCTGAAGTCGTTCCAGCGCTACCTGGAGAAGGTCCTCAGCAATAAGCCTCATGTCCTCTCCCTGCAGACCGAGGCGATCCTGGCCTCCCTCGGCGAGGTCATGGAGGCGCCATACTTGCTCTACAATCGAGCCAAGAGCTCCGACATGCAGTTCGAGCCGGTCACCGATTCGACGGGGCGCGAGGCGCCAGTTTCGTTCGCTGCCTACGAGGTTACGCTGGAGAAGTCGTCCGATGCCGTCCTCCGGCGCAACGCATTTGCGTCTTTCACGCGCGGCCTGTCTGCCTACCAGAACGTGCTTGGAGGCGCGTTCGGAACGGAGATCAAGAAGAACGTTGTGCTCGCGAAGGTCCGCGGATTCAAGTCGGCAACCCACATGTTCCTGCACCATCAGGAGAGCTCGATGGCTGCATACACCGTTCTGCTGGACGTGATCCAGCGGGACATCGCCCCTCACATACGCCGGTATGTTGAGCTCCGCAAGAGAGTGCTAGGCCTGGACAGGATCATGTACTGCGATATCGAGGCGCCGCTGGACCCCGGGTTCGACCCCGAGCTGAGCTTCGAAGAAGCGGGCAAGCAGATAGTCGAGTCAGCCAAGATCATGGGCGAGGAGTACACCCAGGTCATCCGCACCGCCCTTGCCGACAGGTGGATCGACCGCGCCGACAATGTCGGCAAATCCACAGGAGCCTTCTGCGCTAGCGCCTATGACGCACATCCTTACGTACTCACCACCTGGGGCAACCGTGCTCGCTCCATGTTCACCCTTGCGCACGAGCTAGGACACGCAGTTGCGGATGTGCTCACCGCCCGTAACCAGCGCTTCGCGAACATCGACATGTCCATGTTCATTGTGGAAGGCCCATCCACATTCAACGAGATGGTTCTGGCCAAGTATGTGCTGTCGCAGAACAACGATGGGAACGTGCGCCGCTGGGTGCTCATGCAGGTGCTGGGCACTTACTACCACGACTACGTCAGGCACATGCTCGAAGCTGAGCTGTTGCGGCGAATCTACGATCTCGCCGAAGCCGGGACCCCCATAACGGCATCAGTGCTCTCTGCGACCCAGGGCGACATCCTGAACAGGTTCTGGGATGGACTTGTTGAAGTAGACGAAGGCGCCCGCCTCACATGGATGCGCCAACCCCATTACTACATGGGGCTATACCCCTACACCTACTCCGCCGGCCTAACCTGCTCAACGCTGATGGCGCAGGCCATCGACGAGGAGGGGCAGCCCGCCGTGAACAGGTGGCTTGAAGTGCTGAAATCAGGCGGCTCCGTGAAGCCCCTTGATCTGATGCGCCGCGCAGGCATAGACCTTGAGGACCCCGACACCGTCACAAAAGCCATCGCTTACGTTGGTCAGCTTGTTGATGAAGTGGAGAAGTCATTCTGAAGTGCACCGAGATGCACGCGTAGGACTCCATGGAGTGCCCGAGGCACAGGCATGGGCAAGGGCATAGGCGCTGGACACTGAGGAACGACTTCAATGGCCCCCGCCGTTCCGCTCCATTCCCCAGGTCTAGCGCACTACCTTGCCCGGGTTGAGTATGCCGTTAGGATCCAGGGCGGCCTTGATGGACTTAGTCACTGTGATTTGCGCCGGGTTAGCGAACTTGCTCCATGAAGCAAGCCTCTTGGCGCCGATGCCGTGCTCCCCTGAGAGGTTGCCGCCGCGGCTGTATGTGGCGGTGTAGATCTCTTCCAGCAGACGGTCGCGCACACGCTCCCACGTGAGCTCGTCCATGTCGCCCCGGAGCAGCGTCGCGTGGATGTTCCCGTCCCCTGCATGGCCGAAACATGGTATGGCCACCCCATGCCTTGAAGACATGGCGGTTATCTCCGAAAGCAGACCCGGTATCTCGGATGTGGGAACAGTGATGTCCTCCATGCAGTACACCGGGCTCACCAGCCGCAATGCCTCTGCGATGCACTTTCGGGCCTTCCATATCCGATCATGTGTCGACAGATTGTCGGCCACGAACACCTCGAGCGCGCCGCTTTCCGCGCACAGCTTCCCGATGAACTCGTATTCCGACTCCACTTGGGTTTCCGAGTTGCCCTCAAGCTCGATCACGATGTAGGCGCCGGCATCGCTATACGGCAGCGACGAGTTCAGGTAACGCTCAGATGCTTTGATGGAAGGGCTGTCCATGAACTCCACGGATGTCGGGATGATGCCGCCGGCAGTCATGATCTTCGGGACGACCTCTATCGCCGTCTGCATCGACTGGAACGGGACCAGCAGAGCCACGCTGAACCGCGGAAGCGGGAGAAGCTTGAGCCAGGCCCGCGTGATTACACCGAGCGTTCCCTCCGAGCCCACCATCAGGTGGATCAAGTCGTATCCGGTGACGTCCTTAACGCATTTGCCACCCAGCCTCATAATCTCGCCGCTGGGCAGCACCACTTCCAGCCCATAGACATGTCGTGCTGTGGTCCCGTACTTCACGGCCTTGTTGCCGCCGGCGTTCTCGGCCAGATTCCCACCTATCTGTGAACTCTCTGCTGAGCACGGATCTCCTGCGTAGAGCAGTCCTTCCTCTCGTGCCTTCCTTTGGATCTCCCCCGTGGTGACCCCAGGTTCGACCACGATGAATAGGTTCTGACGGTCCAGATCGATGATCCGGTTCATTCGCTCCATGGACAGCACGATCCCGCCGCACATTGGCACGCATCCCCCGGAAAGCCCCGTGCCTGCGCCTCTCGGAGTAACGGGAACCATCTCTCTGTTTGCCAGTCTCAGTACCTCCGAGACCTCCGCGGCGTCCTGCGGCTTCACCACGACCTCGGGCATCCGAACGTAAGCCGCCTCCGAAGTCTCGTCATGAGAGTACACACATAGCCTCTCCGGGTCGGTGACCACGCCGCGAGGGCCCGTTATGCTCTCCAATTGCTTGAGGATCTCCGGCGTCACCGGATTGTAGCGATTCACCGCAGTCACCTCCCCGTCTCCTTGCGGAGTTTCTCGATCATCTCCGGGACTACGTCGAACAAATCCCCCACTATGCCGTAGTCGGCCACCTTGAGGATCTGCGCATCTTTGTCTTTGTTGATCGCCACGATCGTTTCAGACGTCTGCATGCCTGCCAAGTGCTGTACTGATCCGGATAGGCCGATGCCGACGTAAAGACGTGGCGACACCGTTTTGCCTGAAAGGCCTATCTGATGGGGATAGCTGATCCAGCCGAGATCCACTACATCGCGCGTGGCGCCAACCGCAGCGCCTTCACCGCAGGCTGAGGCCCCATGCTCATGGCGATGACTGTGGAGCCGGGTATCGACTCCCTGATGCGCAGCGCCTCTCCGAGAGCATTCTCGTCGAGCGGGTTTGCCACATTCTCATGCTCTGTCCGAATCATCGTGCCGGTCTTCTCGTCCATCTTGACGTTGGAGGTCCCCGGCACTTGCTTCATGAGAACGAAGATATTCATCGGCCACTCCCCTGTTCCTGCCTCTCGTTCTCCTTCCGGGGCAGCGCTCGATCGCTCCTATTCGACTGCGGCGAGGCGTTTGAGCAGCCCCTCAGCTTAGCGAGAAGTGCGGCCCTGGTCTTGGCGAACTGACCGGAGAACACATCGGGCCTCCTGCTGACTGTGCCCACGAAGATCAAGTCGATCACAGCCAGCTGAGCCGTGCGCGACGCCATGGCGCCTCCCTGGAAGAGCGACTCATCAGCACTGGTGCATATGACGATATCCGCCGCGTCGCATATGGGCATGTCGTGAAAATTCGTCACCGCAACCGTGGTCGCCCCGGTGTTCCTAGCGATGGTCAACGCGTCGATGGTGTCTCGAGTAGAACCTGAATATGAGATCCCGACCGCCACATCCAGCGGTGTCAGCACTGCGGCCGAAACGGCCTGCAAGTGGGCGTTGGAGTTGTACCCTGTTGACAATCCTATCCGCATGAACTTGATATACGCGTCCATTGCGACAACGCTGGAGGGGCCTGCCCCGTAGAAGTCCACTCTCCTAGCACTGGCCAGCGCATCGATTGCCCGGTTTACTGCCTCGTAATCCAGCGAGTTCAAGGTGGCCTGGAGGGCCCTGATATTGTTGGAGAACACACTCTCAGCGAGTGTTCCCATCTCGCGCGCCGTGTCGAGCTCGCCCACGACGAGCTCCGGTATCAGAGCCCCTAATTCCTGAGCTATGGCAATGCGAAATTCCTTGTATCCGTCCAGACCCAGGTTCTTACAGAATCGCACTACAGTCGATTCCGAGACGTCACACTCGCGAGCCAGTTCGGTTATTGTGGACTGAACGACTTTCCTCGGGTGCTCCAGCACGCGCAGAGCCACCCTCTGTTCACTTGGAGGCAATGTGGCCAGCACACCTTGCACCTTTAGGAGGCAAGCCCCCTCAACCTTGCCCACACATCAACCCTGCCTTCCGCAGTAGCTATCCGCCTGTTCCGCGCTCCATCCCTCATGTACGATGCCACGAAGCGCCTCTATCATCCTCGTTGGGTCGGGCTGGCCCCACACGTTCCTACCCATGGCTACGCCCGCTGCGCCCGCCTTCATAGCCGACTCGACCATCTGGAATGTCTCAATAGGCGCATCGACCTTCTCGCCTCCAAGCACCACCACAGGCACAGGGCACCCCGCGACCACCTCGGCACAACCCTCTTCGGAGCCAGGGTAGAAGGTCTTCACGATATCAGTGCCGAATTCGGCCGCAGCCCGGGCGCCCAGTTTCACTGCTGAAAGATTGGAAGGCTTATCTACATTCTTGCCTGCCGGCCACACCTCGGTCATCAGCGGCATGCCCCAGTCATAGCAATCGTCAGCAACAAGCGATGCCTGCCGCGTGAACTCGTCTTCCCTCTCATGGCCGTACTTCACAGTCACGGCGACCCCAGTAGCGCCGAGTTTCAGCGCGTGCGAAACCGAACTGATCAGCGCCTCCTCGAACTTGCCTCCGAGAACAGTGAAACCTCCAGTGATGCGGATCATGAGGCCAATTGCGGGATCGAGCGCTTCCCAGCCCCGCTCCACCATGCCGCGCGTAGTCAGTATGGCGTCGGGTTTGCCCTTGACCACGCGGCGGAACGCTTCAAGCGGGTTTTCAAGCCCATGCGCGGGCCCTATGATCTGTCCGTGGTCCATGGCGACAATGACCGTGCGCCCGGTTCGGGGGTTGATGAGAGACTTCATCCTAACGTTTTTTCCGATCATGACTATCACGCCTTTCGGTCAAGATTGCAGTTTGAGGTCGCCGGCCCCGAATCACTGAGCGTCCATAGAGAGCACCACGCGCATTGTGTCAACGGATGCATTCTCCGACAGAGCCTTCGCAACATCGTCAAGCGGAACAACTTTGGAGACCATGGATCTCACATTCACGATGCCAGACGATATGGCGCGAACCGCGGTGAGGAAGTCCAGCGGTGTCCGACTCTCGCTCCCCATCACCTGTACTTCTGAGTAATGGATCTTGTTAGGATCCGCGTCCCACATGGCGCCTTTCGGGAACATGCCGAAAAGCACTATCCTAGAGGTATTCCCCGCCACCGCCAAAGCCGAGTGAACAGCGGCGATCACTGGAGCAGTGACGATCACAATATCAGGCGATGCTCCGAATCCATCAGTCACAGTCTGCTTGAGCTCAGCATCAGGCCCAGATGCTGCGGCGAACCTGGCGCCTAACGACAAGGCTATCTGCCTCCTCGCCGGATCAGGATCTACAACACCCACTTCGAGGCCCATCGCAGCTCCAACGATGACGTGAAGCATACCCATGGGTCCCACACCGTACACCAGCATGGTCTCTGTAAAGCGTGCCCCGGCCTTGTTCAGCGAATGGATGGTGCATGCCGTGGGCTCAGCGAGGGCCGCTTCCTCGAAGCTAATGGATTCGCTTATTTCAAACACCTGCTCCGACGGCACGGAAACGTACTGGCCGAAGCCTCCGAGCAGATTCAGGTGACCCCGGTACATATACTTGCACAGATTGCCCCTGCCAGTGCGGCAGAACTCACATTCACCGCACCTGTTCAGCAGGTCTAGCGCCACTCGAGTCCCAGGCGCCAGAGTACGTCTTACCGCCTCTCCTACCTCCACGACCACGCCCGACGCCTCATGCCCCGGAACCACCGGGTACCCTATGCTCTTCTCCCCGCTGTATAGCCGCCTCTCGAAACTGCATATCCCGCAGGCTCTCACCTTTACGAGAACCTCGTTGGGCCCCACTGATGGCATCTCTCTCTCCTGAATCTCTATCTTGCCCGGTGCAAGCAGAACCGCAGCCTTCATGGTAGACATAGTAGAGTCCCTCCCTCCGTGTTCGAGCCACCCCAGAACCTAATCGAATAGCCGGGCCAACTTCCGCTTTTCATCAGCCAGGGCGTCTTCATCACCCGGTATGTAGGTCTCAAGCGAGTATATGCCCGAAAATCGATGCTCCTCGAGTGATCGCGCAATGGCCGGCAAATCCAGCGTCCCTTCGCCTATTCGAAGGTGGAGGGCCTTGTCAGTGGCGTCGCTCACATGCACGTGAGCGATCCTCGGTCCGAGGTTCTCTATGAACCGCAGTACGACCTTGGTATCCCGCATGTGCGCGGTATCGAGGGTTATCTTGAGATCCTCCACGCCGCAGTCTTTCACGACCCTCAGCATGTCGGGGTAATCTGTTACGGACGCTACACCCTTGTCGATCTCCATGTTTTCCAGGGCCAGCGTCACTCCAAGCGACGCGCCCTTGTCGAACGCACGTCCAAGTGCCTCCACCTGTGCCTTCCAGTGCTCCGTGAAGGGCTCCTTCACTGAAAACCGTCTGCCTGGGTGAACGACCACGAGTCGGGCGCCTATCTCGTGCGCGAACTCTATGCAGTCAAGGAGCTGCCTGATGGATTCGTTCCTTATGCCGATGTTGGGCGAGGTGATATTCACGTCCATGACCGGGCAGTGGACGGTGGCCCCAATTCCGGACTTCTCGAGCACCCGGCGCACGCCCTCTGCGGGGCGGCTGGGGAAGTCCCTCCATACCTGGTCCATCCAAAGCTCTGCGAAGTCGTACCCGCACCTGGCTATGGCTTGAATGGCCTCATCGAGCGGCCTTGAGTAGAACACCATTGTTGTTACGCCGAATTGCATGTGTTAATCACTTCCACGATTCCAATTCACGGTTCCGGGCGCCAACCCCGGTTGCCGGGGCTACACCCGGAACCGTGAGCATTTTGTCGAACCGACATCATGTCGGATTAGATGTTGCTTTCACCGTCAGTGCTACTTCTTGACAATGGACTTGATGGCCTCGTTGGCCTCTGCTGCGGCCTCGTCGAGCAGCTGCTTTGGATCGGCCTTTGAGAACAGGGCTTTCTCAACCGCCAGCCCCAGAATACGCGATACCTCGGGGTAGGTCTCGTTGTTAGGACGCGGCTTGGCGAATGCCATCTGGGCAGCCATCGTGGCCACCTCCGGATTGGCCTTGAGATAGTCCTTGTAGACCTGGGAGTTGACCACAGATGTCCTGAGTGGTGTGTATCCCGTCATGGTGCTCCACCTGAGGTTCATTTCCGGGCTGCTCATCCACTTCACGAACTTCCAGGCTGCAGCTTCCTTCTCGGGGGAGTTCTTGAATATGGCCAGGTTGTTTCCGCCCACTCCGGTAACCTTGTTCTTCCCAGCCGGCATGTGCGCCACACCGATGGGGAACTTGCACTTGGCCTGCCTGGTTTCTAGAGTTGATGAACTCGCCATTTCCATGGCGATTCTTCCCACCGTGAAGCCCTCGGTCGGCGGGGCCACCGGGAGGACGCCATGCTTATTAACGAGATCGACCCAGAACTTGAGCGCCTCCACACCGGCGGGGCTGTTGAACGCAACCTTGCTGAAGTCGCTGTTGTACAGCTCTCCGCCCGCCTGCCACAGGAAGGCTATGTAGTAGTAGACGGTTCCGGCGTCCGCCTTGACTGGGAATGACAGGCCCCACTCGTCGACCTTGCCGTCCCCGTTCACATCGCGGGTAAGTTTCTTGGCGCAATCCACCAGCTCCGTCCATGTGGTCGGAGGCTTCTCCGGATCCAGTCCGGCAGCCTTGAAAGCGTCCTTGTTATAGTAGAGTACAATATTGCTCATGGCATATGGCATGGTCCATATCTCGCCGTCCACAGTGGCGGTCATCCACGCGGTCTTGTTTACATCCGCCTTGTCGATCCCGTCGGAGCCGTCAATCAGCGTCTGCATCTTGACGATGGCTCCGGTGGACGCAAGTTGAGCCGCCCAGAACTGATCGATCATCGATACGTCCGGGGGCTGCTTCCCTGCTACAGCGGTGAGCAGCTTGTCCCGCATGGTCCAGGCGTTGCCAGAATAGAGCGGCTCCACCTCGATGTCGGGGTTTGCCTTGTTGAACTCCTTGATCAGCGTCTCATGACGTTTGCCCATATCTCCGCCGAGGAAATGCCAGTAGCTCAGCTTGATCCTGGCGGGTCCCGCCGCGACGGAGCCCACACAGAGCGCCAGAAGTGCAATCGCAGCGACGCAAGAGATCACGATCCGTTTCGCAGCACACCGTCTCATTGAGTCCAGCTCCTCTCGCAAGATAGTGTTTGATGCGCCTTGGGCGCCATGGTCAGCATCTCCGAAGGATCCAGGGAATACTGCCCTCCTCTCATCCGTGACAGTCGAATGCGCACTAGTACTTCAGCCCGGTGAAAGCGATACTCTCGATAAATTGCCTCTGTGCGGCCAGGAAGGCCACCAGTACTGGCACTGTTGCCAAGACCGTGGCAGCCATGAGCATCGGCCAGTTGGTCGATGCCTCTGCACGCAGCAGAGCCAGACCAACTTGGAGGGTCCTCATGGACATCTTATTTGTTACTATCAGTGGCCACATGAAGTCGTTCCATGCAAACATGAACTGGAATAGTCCTAGAGTAACCATTGCAGGTTTGCACAGAGGCAATACTACGTGTCGTAGAACTCCGAATCGGGAGCAACCATCGATGATCGCTGCTTCCTCCAAAGACCTGGGCATTCCCAGGAAGAATTGCCTTAGCATGAACGCGCCGAAAGGTCCGGCTGCAAATGGAAGTATGAGCGCGGAGTACTTGTCGACCATTCCTAGGTTCCGAACCAGTATGAACGAGGGTATGACAGTGGCCTGGTGCGGTATCATCATGGCTGAGAGGTAGATCATGAAGACCGTGTCCCGGCCGGGGAAATCCAGCCTCGCGAACGCATACCCCGCCAGAGCGCTCGTGATGAGCTGGCATATGGTGATGCCCCCTGCCACAATGAAGCTATTCAGATACATGCGCGCAAAAGATATCTCCGTCCATACCTCTTTGTAGCCGTCGAAGTTGAGTTTGGATGGAAGCCACTGGAGCGAATACGTGAACACTTCGCTATCGTCTTTGAGCGACGTAAGTATCATCCATACAAACGGCAGCGCCATGAATATCGCGCCGACTATCAGCACTGCATGCACCAGCGCCGTGCCCGCGGTCTTGGACACAACACGCCTGGCGTGGGCGGCGTTGGCTCCCCTGCTGTTGCCCATGATTGCGTTTGTAGGCATCCCTCTGGCACCTCGTCCTTTCTCTTCAGTCCTCAGCCTTGAGGAGTCTCTTCTGAAGCATGGTCAGAACAAGTATCAAAGCGAACAAGAACCAGGCCACAGCGGAAGCGTACCCGCTCTTGTAGAACTCAAACGCCTGCCTGTAGATATAGTAGACAAGGACCATGGTCGAGTTCATGGGCCCGCCGCCTGTCATCACGTAGACCTGCCCGAATACCTGGAACGACTTGATAGTGCTCATGACCAACACGAACCCGATCGTCGTGCGCATCAGCGGCATAGTCACATAGAGAAACTTCTGCCAAGCCCCGGCGCCGTCTATCTCAGCGCTCTCATAGTACTCCGCGGGCACATCCTGCAGACCCGCCAGGAAGATCACCATGTTGTAGCCGAGGTTTTTCCATATGCCAAGCATTATCACCGAAGGCAATGACCAGCGCGGATCGGCGAGCCACGCAGGCCCCGAGATTCCAACTTTCTCCAGAAGCGCGTTGAATAGGCCGTAATACGGGTCGAACACCCACATCCACACGATGGCCACCGCCACCATCGATGTGACCACCGGCATGAAGTAAGCTACTCTGTATAAGCCGCGGCCCCTCAGCTTCATGTTGAGCAATACTGCCACGAACATTGAGAGCGTTGCGCCGATTGGAACTGTTCCGATGGCGTACTTTGCGGTATTGGCCAGCGCCACCCTGAAATCAGAGCTCGCCATCATCCTCGCGTAGTTTCCGAAGCCTATGAACGTCTTCTGACCGCCCAACAACGAGCAGTCGAAGAAACTGAGATAGAGGGAGTAGATGACAGGATACACAGTGAAGAGACAGAAAATGGCCATCGACGGCAAGAGGGCCACAAACGCCGTCTTCCTCTCCTCGGAGTGCAAGCGAGCGCCGCACGTGTTCATCGACCTAGTCAACCCCCATGCAACGTTTTCCGCGCCGATCGCGGCAACCAGCGGCAGGAGCCGGCGCGGGTCCGTCAGTCGTTTTCCACCTGAGTCCACACACATGAAGACGTTACTAACAGTATCCCGACGATGCCCGTTACTGTGACCGATTCACCGAGGAAAGCCCATGAGAGTACGTTTACGATAGCTGGATATGACGCGCTTATCAACATGACCTTGGAGATGGGGCACATCGCCAGCGCCCTGTACATGAAACCCATGGCCACCACGCCCGCCAACACGCCAGCGCACATGATCATGCCTATCCTGGCCAGGCCGAGAGAGGCAAGGGGCGCTGGATCGGCAGCAGCTCTGGCCGCCAGCAGAATGGATGCTGTGAGGTACTGGACCACGAATCCGATTCCCTGATCGGCTCCCCTGGATAAGCCTCGCCTGATCAGGACGGATGACCCGGCAAAACAGAGCGAAGCCAGCACCGCCCAGGGAAGGCCGGACGACAGGAAAGCGGACACATCAGATAGACTCTGCTGCTGAGTGGATATTAAGAGTATGCCGACCAGAGACGCGGGAACACCGATCGCAAGCCGCCAGCTGCCCTTCTCTTTGAGCAGCAGTATACCCATGAGTATCGCCCACAGGCTCCATGTTTGGACGATTGCTACAGTGAACCCGACCCCTCCGAGCCTCATAGCAGTGAGGAAGCTATGGGTTCCGGTGACTGGCCCCAGAAGCCCTGCTGCCGCGAAGTGCCAAAGCTCAATGGTGCGCGCAGCGGGACGCCCCTCAGCCTTCACCGCGCTTCCTGCCCCATCCGCACGTGCCTGCAACCTGGCCTGGACCCACCGAAACAGAATCGACACGGCAGCAGTCGTCCAAACCTCGATTGATGTGACCGCTGCCGGAGGCGCCGCCGCCACAGCTACCCGTTCGATCATGTTCGCGGCCGAATTGGACAGAACATACAGGGCCATGCAAGCGCGCCCGCGACGAAACCCCTCGGCGTCTCGTTCGAGGGGCAGCGGGCCATCCAGAAAGCGGGCGCCCGTTCTGTTACGGGCAGTTGAGCTTCCCTCACCTCGTGCTGCCATGAGAGCATCACTGCTCCTTTCTGGCTTGCTCCAACCTATGTATCAAGTACAAGCTCAATTCGGCGGCGCGTTCGGAAATTCCTTCTGACACTTGGAACTTTCTTTGCACCGCGGTGAGTTTCGCGAGGAGGCGCCATGCCGACCAACCGACCGGAGGCGGTTTGCACTCATGATTGATAGACTCTCGGCGTTGGTCACGTTCTGACTTTTGGACTATAGCGTATGCCTCATCATGACCTTCAACCCTGTACCCCATCTTCGGCGCCCTTGACGGGATCGGAACGGAAGTTCTTCCACTCGAACACAGAGTCCCAGTTTCCTCCCGGATTCGCGCGCGCCGCATACCCAACACGGTATCCAGGTGCAAGCTGGACGCGGAGTGACCAAGTTCCTGCGGGAGATGGGCGCTTACAACCCAGGTTTACCGCCACAGTGCATGCCTACGGGGGATTTCGGACCCGGCAACGCCCCAAAAGCGCTCCCAGCAATCTCGTTTCGCCTAGATTTTGTCATATCCGCGTCTACTGTGGCCAATTTGAGCCAACTCGAGCCGTCATATACCCCCCCATTCCGCACGATCCAGCGTGAGAATGAGCCCAGCTGATCCGATTTCAACCACCTTGCGGGATAGCCTGGGTCAGATCCGTACACCTTAGCGGGAAACCTCACAGAAACGCGCTCGGGCCGCTTCGGGCCCTCCAGGCTTCCGGAGAGCGCCCAGGTTTGCGACCGCTGTGTGGCTCGCTTCGTCGTGATCGCCGGGGGCGTTGCTGCCAGACTGCGAGACTGCCAGGCCAGAGGCGTGTGCAGGGCTGCACGCCCGCGCTGCCTGACGAGGCGCGACCGGCACGACCGAGTCCTGGGGCGATGATATCGACGAATCCAGCAGTGAGACGAGCTCAATGTCGATGGAATCGACGTTGAAACGCCCGCAATGTCGATGGAATCGACGTTGAAACGCCCGCAATGTCGATGAATCCAGCATTGAGGCCCTCTAAACGTCAGCTCTCGCAGAATCCGGGACGGGGAGCTTTCGCGGCGAACCGCATGGCATAATGTGGCGTGGCTGACTCGCAGGTAGACGCGTTTTCAGGGATGGGCCGGGTGCGCGATGCAGTTCACGTGTACCTCGACAGCGGGAGCCGGACCGTCAATGTCGACGAAATGGACACTGACCCCGTGGTCAATGTCGAACTGAGTGGCATTCAGCTCGCGACGATGCCGGTTTGGTCGGCATTGACCGCCTGCGAGAAGACGTTGAGTTCGATGTGGTGAACAATGAGTCGGTGCATGTGGCTGATGGCGCTCGGACTCTTTCGGAATCAAAGCTGTTCCCGGATAAGACGCTCCGCGCCCTGGGAGTGTCGCCGTCCGTCTGTGTTGCGGCCCCACGGAACGTTCGTTTCCCTTGAGAAACGAGCGGTTGAATGCCCAAGGGTGCGGAATATGGGACAAAGGGAGGCTGCCGATGCTCCGGCAGCCTCCCCGAGATTTCCGTATCGCCGGACCTTAGTGCATGAAGAGTCTCGGCAGCAACAGCACAGTATCCGGCGCCAGTAGGATGACCACTACTGCAACAATCATCACTGCACCAACAGACTTCATTGGGGCGGCAGAGTTCCTTCACTCATATCCATGAACACCGTTTTAGACCTCATGTATTTCTGAATGCCGGCAATGCCGAGACCGCTCTCTTTCCAGCCGGCTCCGGGAGACTCGTTAATGGCTTTGCTGAAGTAGGTGTTAACATAGATTTGACCGGCCTTAATCGCTTCCGCTACCCGTAAAGCCCGTCGGCAATCATTGGTGAACACGGCTCCAGCTAGTCCAAAAGGCGTACCGTTGGCCAAATCTATCGCTTCTTGCTCAGTTTCAAAAGGCGTTACTGTAAGAACTGGACCAAAGATCTCTTCCTGGAAAATGGTCATTTCCGGAGTAACATCCGCAAATACGGTAGGAGGAACGAAGTTGCCCTTAGCCAGCGCCGGGTCGGTGTAGGGCACACCACCGGTAATCAGGCGGGCTCCCTCTGCTTTGCCCTTTTCAATGTAACTCCATACCTTGGCGGCATGTTGCTTATGAATGAGGGGCGGTAGGTTTACCCCTTTTTCATAGTCGAAACCGTCGCCGGGGATCATCTTCTCGCATTCGATCTTCAGTTGGGTCAAGAATTCATCATATATGGATCGATGCAAAATGAGGCGGGCGCCGGAAACGCAAACCTGTCCGGAGCTTAGGGTAAAACCGAAACGAGTCCACTTGACAGCGGATTCCCACTCAATATCCGGGAAAACGATGTTGGGGCTTTTGCCGCCCAGCTCCAAAGCAATGTCCTTGACAGTCTTGCTGGAATCAGCAATGACCTTCTTGCCTGTCTCGGTGCCGCCGGTCATGGATACCATATCCACTAACGGACTTTCAACCAATGCGCTGCCGACTTCACCGCCGGAACCGGTTACAACGTTGACAACTCCCGGCGGGAATCCGGCTTCGTGAAATAGCTCCGCCATGGCCAGGATGCTTAAGGAAGCCCAAGACGAAGGCTTGATGATGACAGTATTACCGGCAGCCAAAATGGACGCAACTTTGAAAGCGCCCATCATCAGTGGACCGTTCCAGGGCAATATCTCACCAACGACTCCCTGGGGTTGCCAGATTACATAGTTGAAGTATCTGCCTTCTCCGTCAACCGGCACGACCTTGCCTTCCAGGCAGCGAGCCTTGCCAGCACTATACTCAAAACCGTCTAGTCCCTTAACTGCTTCATAGTACAAGGAACTGGTAAAGATCTTGCCACAGTCCAACGCCTCCAGCGCGGCGAATTCCTCCAGTCGCTGCGACATTAGGTCTCTGGTCTTCAGCAAGAGCTGGCTTCTCTGGTAGTTGGTCGTCTTGCCCCAAGGACCGTGGTCGAAAGCATCCCTGGCTGCCAGAATCGCTTTTTCAACATCTGCTTTGCCGCCTCTGTAAGCTGTGGCAAATCTCTCGTTATTGACAGGGTTGATGATATCAAAAGTCTCTCCGGATGCAGACGGAACGAATTCGCCGTTGATATAAAGCTTATAGGGTTCCTTCTTAACATAATCATACGGGTTCATCGCCTGTGCCCCTTTCGAAACTGTTCTTAGTGATCACGTGCCGCAATCAAACCGAAGCCGGTCTGGTTGGCGCCGCAGTACATCTCGTGAGAGATATCAAACTCCAAACTGCCGGATGCGTCCATCCTGATCCCACCCAGTTCCCTTGCCAACCTCAGTTCCCCGCCTCCAACCGGCGTGAGCGGCGGAAGGACTATCTTCTTCTCGATACTCCCCGCACTCACTATGGCATCGGCCTCTTCCACGCTGTCCAGCAGGGCAATGGCATCCCCTTCAGGTCCACCCATCTCATAGGCAATGATCACCGCCTTGATGCCCACTTCTTCACATGCCTTGACTGTCTGCATCGCCTCAATTGCCGAGTTGCCGCCTCCTTCCCATGTTATGATGGCGCCCTGGGCATCCAGTTCCTTGGCCAGTTTGGCTGCATATTGTGCAGAACGAAGCTTCTCGTAGAATGTATAGTTATGTCCCCGGGCAATAACCACTCCGGCGAAATTGTGGTTGATCCCGTGCCCTTTGTATAGCTCCAACACCACAGGGTTGTTACAGTGTAGATAGGTCGGTGTCTTGAAACAGGCATAGGCATAGTTCCCGCTGACCAGGCCACCGTCAATCATCTCATTGGGGTTGATCACTGTAGGCAAGTTGTCGTACATATCCTTGCCATAGCAATATGTATGGGCATATGTTCCTTGCGATTGATACTGGTGGATATAGACTACATTCGGAAGATCACTTCGCCTGTTCTCAGTACTGAAAACATCCATCACATCGGGTGTTAAGCTCCGGACGGTTTCCGCCAGGTATTTCGATACCTTGATGCCCGCCAGGCGAACAGCGACATCATACTCCATATCTGACCTGCCTTCAGCCAGTTCAAAGGAGAGGACGATGTTGATCGTCTTGTGGAATGGACTGTAGTATTTTCCGGGCCCAACCATATCGATTATTCCTTCTCGGGGTATCAGCAATCCCCCAGCATCCCAGGGCAGTTCCGCGCTTTCCATCACTGCGACTCCACTTAGCCGATGCGTTGTCCCTCTCCCAACTGTTATGGGGGCGGACATGAACCCCGGAAAGGATTCCAGCCCACTGTCTAGTTTGATTCGTGGCTCAATAACATCAAGGACATGAATGATCCTTTTTCGCTCCCCTGGTTTTACGATGTCTACTCGCACACCAGCGAGATTGCCGTCCTGCACAACCAGGTCCTTGATCTCCTGTTCATTGAGCCTAAGAACACCGTCCGCGAATGCCGTTTCACTATCGAACACAACGTCTTCTACTTCGAAAGCGCCTAGATTCAGCTTCATAAGGCCCTTCCTCCTCTCAATGCCTTAGTCGTTTCATGCAGAGAATACTGTCGGCTTTTCGACTTCGGTACACAAGGCATCAAGTGCGGCCCTTACAAGCTTCCTCCTATACTCGATTTCTCGTTCCCATGGAAGAGAAGCATTACTGCACGTATAAGGAATACGACCGCCAATAACAATCCTGCTCGCTCCAACTGCTTCTGCAATTGAGCTCATCGCTGTAATACATGCCGCAGGTATTCCGGCTTTTTCTATTTCCTTGGTTAGCGTTGCACCGCAACGCGTGCCAGTCGCTCAGGTGGAGGGGATGAGAACGCCATCCACCTTTGCCTCCAGCAGTTCCCTGGCAATTTCCTCACCGAATCTCATGCTTCTATCAACCGGTGTACCGTTGCCCACAGTAGCGTAGTAGATATCATGCAGTTTACCAATATATCCTTCTCTTTCGAAATACCTCAAAGCGTCCACAGGCAGAACCCTATCTGGGTCCTCGTTGGCGAAACTGGCATCAAACCCTCCGTGAACGGCTTCATACTGTCCCTTTTCTAGATCGGTGATCCCCCTTAAGGAATATGACGCCCAGTTCGTTGCATTGGCATGCCTAATCCTATCCGGATTCCCAAAGGGGACAATTCCCGCTTCAGTCACCAAGGCGATGGTTGCTTGTGAAAGATCCTTGATCGGTTTGGCGGGCGCCACTTCCTCATATTTCTCTACTACCACCTCTGTCTTGAAGGGCTCGCCTTTCAGTTTCTTCTGCAGCATCTGCACGGCCCTCACGGCTGCAGGCTCATCTACTATCTGGTTAAGCCGTTTGCCGCGAGGGATATGGCCTTCCTCCTCGGCCGACAGAATCTCCTCGCCATTCATTATCTTTTTTCCCAACCTCGCCATATTGCGTATGGCGTCTTTCATGCCGGCTGCCGAGGCTGCCGCAGCTACGATGAGCAGGTCCTTCCTATAGATCTCCACTGCAGGGTTTTCAGGGTGCATGGCCGTAATCACGGGGATGCTGAGACGCTTGGCGACACTAGTACAGATCCCGCCGCAAGCCAGCCCATATCGTCCAGCATTGAAAGCTGGCCCTGCTGCCAGCAGATCCACACCCTTCTCACCAATTGCCTTGCAGACCTCATCAATAACTTGCTCACTATTCTCGCTATAGTAGTTATCACCGCAGATGATGGTTATCACGATCTCGTAGCCATCGCCCAGTTCTCTTTGCAGCGCTATGCCCGGCCCAATATGCCCTTCTTTGATCGTAAGCGGCGTACCAGCAGCATCTTCACCGCCAATTCCGCCGTAAAACTGGTTGATATAGTGAGCTATTCGTTTCGTCATATGGCTTTCTACCTCCGTTGCACGTTCTATGCCGGCAGCAATGGTTTCAGTCCTCTGCATTTCGCCTACATCTGCTTGCGCCCCAGTTCCAGGGCTAGGGCCACCTTTGCTATGAACTCGCCATGCAGCCTGCCCAGGTTCTTTTCGTAATCGTGCACCGGACGCATCGCCTCTCCTCCACCAACTGCGCAACTCGCTCCGTACTGGGTCCCGCCGACAACAACATCGATCTGTCTCATTTCGAATATGTCATGCCGGTTCGGCATTGGAACAACCACCATTCCAAAGTGCATCAGTGTAGTTTGCATCCCTCTGATGGTTTCTTCAGCTCCACCATTCTGGCTTGCGGTTGAGGTAAAGGCGGCCCCAACCTTGCCGATCAGATCCCCGTTCAGCCACGGCGGAGCGGCGGTATGGTCCAGATAGTCCTGAAGCTGTGATGACATCCTGCCAAAATGCGTTGGAGCGCCCAGTATTATGGCATCTGCTTCCAGGATAGGTTCCGCGTCTCCCCACTGAGCCACTGGAATATGATCAAAACGTTCGCTCTCCGAACCCAATCTGGTCAAAGTCTCTTCGTCAAAGGTTTCTGGAACACGATACAAACTGGCTTCACAACCTGGAACTCTCCTTACCCCTTCTGCTATCGCCTCAGCTAGGTCGTATGTGTGCCCGCCGATACTGTGAAAGATGATGTGCGCTCTCATTTGCTCCAGCCTCCGTTACTGATGTTGACTTCTCGATTGCTCAACAGGTTTTTCGCCGCAGTACACATCAATAAGCATTTGACGCGCCTGTTCTTGCGTCGGCGTAGTCGGCGCCAGTTTCGCGGACACCACATCAAGAGCCGGCTCATGGCCATACCCTGCCATGCTGGCGGAACTGAGCAATCCAGATTCACTCAGCCTCCTGCAATCGTCTATTGACTAGAGAAGGCTACGCCCTTACAGGAGGAAATCGCCATAGGGAGGGCTAGCTACCAAAAGGAAACGCGCTGGCAAATCTTCAGTGTAGATCGAGTGCCTCATACTCGAACTGAACATGATAGGATCTCCCTTTTCCAGCTCATACGTTGTATCCTCTACCATCACAAAGAGCTTTCCTTCTAGTACTGTGATGAACTCCTCACCTTCCTGATCGTGACAGTAGACCCTTCTTTCAGATGGGGTATGGGGTGGATGGTATACTTCCATGACCTGCATGTTCTTCGAGCGCCCTGAAGTAATGAGGTTGAACCTCAATCCATCCTGTGTGTGGTATGTCGTTGTGTCGTCTCTGCCCACAAGCGAGACAGGACCCTGACTTGCAGTTTTGAAGAAGTACACGAGGTCTACGTTGAAAAACTCCGATAATCTTTGCAGATTAGCAATTGAAATCGAGTGCTTGCTGTGCTCCAAACCCCACAGATACGAATAGCTCATGCCAGTCGCTTCTGCTGCCGCCTTCAAGGATATTCCTTTTACCTGCCGGAGCTTCTTCAGTTTGCCTCCGACATCCACATTCTCGGCATTGCTCACTTTCAATACTCCCTTTTTACAGGCTATACTGTTAACTAGCAACTGTCAACGCTATTATACTATCAATAGGATGACTGCTTGTGGCATTTGGCATTACGAGTATCTACATGTCTTATCAATGAGATAGTTCTCTGGACATAATCAACAACCTTCCCTCCTTGGTGTTTCTCGATCAGTCCGTCTCTACGCGATCTGCTCGTGAAACCGACCGCAGCGAAGCGCAATGCGCGACGGTGCGGTCGGTTAGTTATCTGTACTCGTTATCCAAGACTACCTTTGAGGACAAGCCGCGTCAGCGCATGCCCGGCAACCCTTCCAGATATGACCGTATCTCACCGCCGGTGCTCATGGACTTGATTCGTTCCCAGATCAATGACGCATTCCGGGAATCGAGGCTTCTGACAATCTGCTTTGCCTTGGGCAAGGAAGAGGATGCCATGCTGAGTTCATCTATCCCCATTCCCACCAGAAAGGGAATGGCCATGGGCATCCCAGCCATCTCGCCGCACATGCCCACGTGCATCTGGTTGTTATGACCTTCCTGAATGGTTCTGGCGATGAGCCTCAGCACTGCAGGGGATAGGGGATCGTTGAGGTATCCAACATGCGGATTTCCACGATCACATGCCATGGTGTACTGGACTAGATCATTGGTGCCAATACTGAAGAAGTCGCACTCCTTCGCCAATATGTCTGCGGTCACGACCGCGGACGGTATTTCGACCATGATGCCGACAGGAATGTCGCTCTGCACCTCGACTCCCTCGCATGACAGCTCGCGTTTAACGCTCTCCAGCACGAACTTGGCGGCTCTGAGGTCTTCGACATTCGCAACCATGGGGAACATTATCTTCAGGTTGCCGTAGACTGATGCTCGCAAGAGGGCCCTGAGCTGAGTTTTGAAAAGCCGCTCCTCCTTGAGGCACAGGCGGACAGCCCTCAGCCCCAGAAAAGGATTGGCTTCGTTGGGCATGGCCAGATACGGGATGAACTTGTCGCCGCCCGCATCTAGAGTTCTCACAATCACCGGACGGGGGTCCATCTCGCAGAGCACTTGTTTGTAGGCCTCGAACTGCTCGTTTTCATCTGGGGCAGAGGTCCTATCAAGAAACAGAAACTCGGTGCGGAACAGGCCCACTCCTTCGGCGCCTGCAGCCTTCACCATCTTCGTGTCATTAGGTCCACCGATGTTGGCAGCGAGCTGCACGCGCCTGCCATCAGCCGTGACCGAAGGCAGGTTGCAGAGAAGCATAAGCCTTCGCTTTTCCTCCCTGATGGCCTCGACTCTTACTTGGCAATCTGCGCACTCTCTATCATCAGGAGTCACGATCACCTCACCGCTGTCACCATCCACTACCACCACATCACCATCGGCTATTGCCTTCGTCGCAGCGCCTACTGCCATGACAGCCGGAATGCCTAGGGCTCTCACAAGGATGGCCGTGTGCGATGTGGCTCCACCTCTATCCAAAACCACCGCTGAAACCCTTGTTGCATCAAGGCCTGCAGTATCAGAAGGAGATAGATCATCGGCGACGATGACTGGGTTTTCGGGCATACCTGTTCCCGGAATCCCCATAGCGCCGCCCGTAAGGCAGCAGACTAGTCTTCGCCCGATGTCTCTGATATCCTGGGCTCTAGCTGCAAGATACTGATCCTCAAGCGCCTGAAGCGTCTTGGCGTTCTCCTCGCACACCATCGTGCAGGCTATCTCAGCGGAAACAAGATCATGCCGTATTCTGTCCTCAACCGACTCTTCAATAGTTGGATCCTGCACCATCAGCAGTTGTGCTTCGAAGATTGCCGACTCATGCTCGCCAACTCTAGCCAGGGTTTCCCTCTGGATCTCCGCGAGCTCACAACAGGCCCTCTGAACTGCATCCTTGAATCTTGCTATCTCGGTTTCCGCTTCCGCCTCAACTATGTGTCGTCCTACGTCATCCGCATGAATGGCCCTCAGCACAACAGCGCGACCAACGCATAGCCCTGGAGATACCGGAGTGCCCACTAGCTTCCTGCTCATCCATACCCCCCTATATCCCGTCGGCTGACTCATTTACTATTGACACGAGCTGCTGCAGTGCTTCAACTTCTCCTGTGCCGTCGGTTCGAATCACGACCTCCTGCCCGCATTGAACTCCCAAAGCCAGTACCTGGATCATGCTCCTGGCATCAGCCTTCTTCCCTGAAGCCATGAGCGTTATCTTGCACCTGTGCCTCATTGCTTCCTGAACGAGGCGCGCGGCAGGCCGGGCATGCAATCCCACCTTGCTCTTGATAGTCACCATGGCCTCAGTCAATGTGCGTCTCCTCCGTTCCTCCATCGCTCAGGTTCACAGCTTGGATTCCCTCAATGCCGGCACCACAGGCAAGCCCGGAGAGATCGTCTATGTCCACTCCTTCACGGGATAAGAGCACAGTCACAAGCATCGGAACATTGACTCCAGTCACTACGCGGCTATTTCTCATAGTTGAGGCCAACGCAGCAACATTGCACGGCGTCCCGCCCTGCAAATCAGCAAGAAAAAGGGCTCCGTCACCGCAGTCCACCGTTTCCGAGGCCATGGCCACTGAATCCCTGTAATCTTCCAGGCTCATGTCGGCCGTGAATGGAACACTAGCGACTTGAGCATGTGGCCCGACTATCATCTCGGCAGTCTCGAGGAGAGCCTCTGCCATTCGACCGTGGCACAACACTACTATGCCAACCAAGACGCACCCTCCCCCACAAATAGGATATGTGCCATGCTAGAGCTTGTGGCGAATGTCGTTTTTGGGAGACGAAGGAGTCATCTGAGAGAACACGACGATGCCCGCTCCCAGCATCTCCCTCAGAATCTCTATCTCCTCGGGATCCGCGCAAACAGACTCGTCCAGTCTGGCCCTTCCAGGGCCTGAAGGCATGTTGCCGAGGTTGACCTTCTTGATGTTGATGCCCCCATCGACAAGGCCCTTAACATCTCTTGGCGTTCGCGCTATCAGCATCACCTTGTCCCCGGAATTGTCCTTGTTGATGACGCCTATCGCCTGGGCAACAGTCAATACGTCAAGAGTCGCGATGCTCCTTGGCTTCGCCATCTTCAGAAGCGCCCTCTCCATTGGGTCATTGGCTGCTTTGTCGTTGACCACCATGAGCCTGTTGACGCCTGTGCCGTGAACCCATGCGGTAGACACTTGCCCATGAATGAGCCTGCTATCGACTCTGACAAAGACCAGTTCCATCCGTTTCATATCCTCCTATGTGAGTAGGTTCATTTCCAGATGGACCTCCATTGCACAGTGCCAGCGCGCCGTGCCCGAAGACCTGCTCACGTCATCCCATGATGATGAGCAGGTCCCACAGGCATTACGACGGCTTCTCCGATCACGCCTGGGTCATCCAATTCTAGCGGTCGAGGGCGCCGCTAGACCCAAATACCGTAATATAGTGCATTACCATCTTCTTGTATGCTTCGACGCCCGCTCCGTAAACCATGCTCAATGGCAGGAACCCAAGGGCGGTAGTCTTGCCGCTTAACAGAAGTGCTTTGATGGCATTGGCGCCCGCCGACGACAAGTCGCTGAACAGATTTATCTTGCTGATGCCTGTTCTGACCGCAAGGGCAAGCTTGTCGTCGCCTGTTGATGAACCGCCGTGAAGCACCAGGGGCACGGGTACGGCTTCGCGGAGTTCCGAAAGACGCCCAAAATCCAGTTGAGGCGTCTCCCCTTCATACAGCCCGTGCGCGGTTCCGACTGCAACAGCCAGGCAATCCACTGAAGTCAGTTTGACAAACTCAACTGCCTCAGCTGGATCAGTAAGAGGGGCAGTACGATCCTCAGCATAATTGCGGGCGCTTCCAACTCGACCGAGTTCGGCCTCGACCGAGATTCCTGCTGCGTGCGCCATTTTCACGACCTCAGCCGTGATCTTCACGTTCTCTTCGAAGGGCAGCTTGGAGCAATCGATCATCACCGAAGTGAACCCGGCTCGTATCGCCTTGGCGCAAACGTCAAAGGTGTGCCCGTGGTCGAGGTTGAGAGCAGCAGGGACCTCCGGATATCTTGCAGCGAAGAACCTGGCGATGTCGGCTACTGCCTCGAAGTCGTTCATCTCAACGCAGTCTAGGATGATCGGAGACCTCAGTTCACTCGCAGCCTGAAACACCGCGTTCACTGTTTGCATGTCGTTGACTCCCGGAGCTGCTACGCCGTACCGCTTCTGCCGCGCATCCTGCAACAACACATTCATAGTTGTAAGCATCAGATTAGTCCTCCTCAATTAGCTCATAGACGGCTACTACATCGTAATCACAATACGATAGGTGTCTGCCTTAATCGCTTCTTCAAAGGCTTGCTGAGCCTCATCAAGCGGCATGACCTTCTCGATCATCGGTTTGACGTCGATAATGCCGCGCGAAATCAGCAATGCGGCCTGATAGAGGGCCTTTCGGTTCTTGCTCGTTGATCCGGTGATCCAGATTCCTGACCTGTGTACGAAATTGGGGTCGATTGATATGGGCACAGCCGGATGAGCCGATGCAAACAGCATCATCTTGCCGTGAGGCGCCAGAAGCCTTAGGGCATCGTCATTGGCCGGCTTCACGCCTATCGCCACTATAACTACGTCAGCTCCACGCCCGTCGTTTACGGCCTTCAGTTGCTCAACGATGTCGTCGTTGATAGGGTCGAGAACAGCGTGCGCTCCAGCCTTCAGGGCATGCGCGCGCCTGTTGGGATCCAGATCGCTTACCACAACAAATGCGCCCCTCGCCCGAGCAACCAGGACATTGGCTAATCCCATGGCGCCTGCTCCGATTACCACAACTGTTTGACCCAACTCAATGTCAAGCTTATCGGCGCTGTTGACAGCACAGGCAATCGGCTCTGCCAGAGCAGCCTCCTCAAAAGGTATGCTCTCCGACATCTTGACGAGGTCATGCGGATCCACGGAAGCGTACTCCGACATGCCAAAAATGCCCGCTATCCCATCTGGCCTGCCCGTATTCTGCTGTTTCTGCAGGCGTTCTTTCTCAGCTGGGCAAAAGGAGTCTTGCCCCACAGCGCACTCATGGCACTCACCACAGGCACTTCCTCCGCCGCGAGCTACATGGTCTCCAACCTTCAGAGGAGTGTGGGTGTCTGGGCCTATTGCTTCAACGATGCCCGACACCTCATGGCCCCAGCATCCTGGATAGCGAGGAAAGACTCCAGTGAAGAACCTCTGCTCCAAGGTGCACAGTGCCACGGCCTTCTGCCTAACGAGCACCTCCCCTCGCTTTGGTGCAGGCATGTCGATCTCCCGCATTTCCACCCTTTCTTGTGCTACGATCACTGCTGCTCTTGACTTGACTAACATTGGTGAACCCCCTCTACACTATCGGACTCGGTGTGGGCCCGGCCTTCTGGTGGGGCCCACACCGAACGATACTCCGCCATGGAAAACGGAAGCTATGCCAAGATACCTAAAGCGCCAAGGATAGTGCCAGCCACGAAAACGCCCCAGATGATGTTGGTGACCTTGGCGCCCTTCTTGAGCAAATGCCATATGATCAGCACTGTCGCCAGGGGCAGGAGCCCGGGCATCAATCTGTCGAACACCTGCGTCTGGAGGCTGAAAGCGGTAATGTCTGAGATCTTCAGCTCATATGCGAACCTGAAGTTCACGTATCTGGCTGTTAAGCCGCCTGTAGCGATAAGGCCCACGAACCCCGCGGCATCGGAAAGCCGCTCGAGTAGGCCGCTTTCGTACATGCGCTCAACCAGATTGCCGCCATGTACATAGCCCTGCATGTACGCCCAATACGAGAATGCGTATGCGTACGCCGAAGCACCCACCGCGTAGATCAGTGGGCCTAGGCCGTTGCCCTCCAGGCCAAGAGAGATGCCTATTGCGAGCAGAATCGGAACCACCATGCCCTGAGTAATGGTGTCGCCAAGGCCTGCAAGAGGGCCCATGAGCGAGGTCTTCACTGAGTTGATAGTGTCATCATCCAATGGAACTCCGTTAGCGCGTTGCTCTTCCATAGAAGCTGCCAGACCTGCCGCCAGAGCTCCAACCTGAGGACTGGTGTTGAAGAATACAAGGTGGCGTTTGAGGGCAGCAGATATCTCTTCCTTGGTTTCATACAGATCCTCGATGATGGGAACCATTGCGTGAGCGAATCCAACCGCCTGCATGCGTTCCCAGTTGTAGAGACCATGCAGAAACGCCGACCAGTTGAACCAGGATTTCAGCAGCGCACGACGGGAGATTTTCTTCCTCGCCTGTGTTTTCTCAGCCGACATTCTCAGAGGCCCCCTTCCCATCATGCCTGAAGTACAGAAGAGCGGCAGTGCACATGCCTAGGATTACGATTCCGATGATGTCGAGCTTGAGATACGCTGCAAAAACGAACCCTATCAGGTAAATCGACAGATCCATAGTGTCGCGAGCCATGTAGCGGAACAGCATAGCGTAGCCTACGGCTGGCAGAAGCTTGCCAGTAACGCTCAAACCAGTCATTAGTTTCACCGGCATGGCCGAAATGAGGGCCTGAACTGGCTCGGCGCCAAACGCCACAATAAGGAATATGGGAATGGCCGGATACAGGAGCGCGGCAATCGTGCCTGGAATGAGGTTCAATCGCACAATGCCTCTGAGATTGCCCTCTTCTGCATATGCATCAGCCTTGTGAACGAACAACGACTTGACTGCCATCATCAGAGGATTCACTGCATTTCCCAGAAGTCCGATGGGTATGGCAAAAGCTAGCGCGGTCTCTACGCTCATGTTGGCGAGAATGCCCATGGCGGTGCCGACGATGCCTGCACTGGTCATATCTCCGGTAGCTGCGCCGCCAACGTTCATGTAGCCAATGTAAACAGCGTTGATAGCTGCGCCAATCCGAATTCCCTTGGCGACGTCACCGAGAATGAGGCCTACGACGGCTCCAGAGACCAATGGCCGCATGAACACCATGAAGCTTAGGTTGATGCTGAAAGGACTCGCTACCCACCAAGTGAACAGCCCGATGAGCAATGCTTGAAACAACCTCTGCCTACCTCCTTTGTGTTGTGCCTGCAGCACGACTGAGTAGACACCCTGCCCTCCTCCGCATTTGCGCTAGCTGGCGCTCACCTCCCTCGACTTTTGCCTGATAATGCACTCTATTCCACACTGGTTTTGAAATTCCTTTCTGACATTTGTTCAAACCGCCGAAATCCCGTTGATCAGCAGGGAAGGAATTTCAATGACCATGTCTAATAGTCAATCCACGAACTGCTAAAGCGTTCGCATTGATTCACTGCAGGAGGGGCTTGAGTGTCAGACAATGACGGCGCGGCTGAACACGATCTCAGCATTCTCGTGTTGATAAGCGAGATGTACTATATTCACGGAAGGACGCAGAAGGATATCGCCGACGACCTCGGATTGTCTCGACCCGCTGTATCAAGGCTTCTGCAGACGGCTAGAGACCAGGGAATAGTCAACATATCCATCGTTGACCCTTCGAAACGGCTGAAAGAGCTTGAAGAGGAGCTCATGTTGGCCTTCGGCCTCAAGGGTTGCAGGCTCTGTCCATCAGGCGAAGACTGCGGAATCCTCAAGGCACGCCTTGGCTACCGCGGAGCGGAGCTGCTTCGCGCAAGCCTGCAACCGGGTGACGTAATAGGAGTCGGAGCCAGTTCCACTGTTTATGAGGTCATCAAGGCGCTCTCCGAAACAAGGGATTGCCCCTGCCTACGAGTTGTTCCACTGTCAGGCGGCAATCTTGGCATCGACGGCCAGCCTCAGATCAACCAGGTGGTGCACGTGGCGGCTCAGCGGCTGAATGCAGAGTTCAAATACCTCAATGCTCCCCTCTATATCGGTGAACCCAGCATCGCTGAGTCCTTGATGGAGGATGCATCCATCCGGCAGTGCACTAGCCTGTGGGACCAGCTTGGATGCGCCTTGATTGGCGTCGGCAATGGCAACATTGCCGACATCCATGATCCTTACTTCATGGCGGCCCTTGAAGCAGTTGGGCACTCGCGTGTGGCAGCTGCAGTCTGCGGGTGGTTTCTTGATGCAGATGGCCACGGAATCAAGGGCAAGAGCACCACATCGGTAAGTCCTGATCAGCTGAAGAAGGCGCGCAACGTGTTTGCCATCGCAGGTGGAAAGGCCAAGGCGAGGGCGATCCTATCAGTTCTGCGAAGCGAGTTTGTAACACACCTCGTCACCGATGAAGACGTGGCTCGAGCGGTCTTGTTCATGAAATCGTAGCCTACGATGAGTTCTACACCAAGCACCATCGGGCGGCATATGAGTATCTGGGTGGCTTGCTTGCCAGGCTGGGCGAAGCCTATCAGGTTCTCTCCTCTGCGCCCCACTACTCGCTCGAGGCTGCACGGCAGGAGATGGGGTGGATGCAGGCTTTGCTCCCCGCAGTGTGCGAGCTGGAAGAGAAAGGCCTGAGGCACATGTGGGAGGCTGAGTACGGCGGCAGTTCGTCAATGGCGGCGAGGTCCTTTCCACCTGCAGCCTCTGACCCAGGCTATCCCGTCATAGGCGCCGTTCAGAGCCTATCGCGCTCTCACTCTCACCACTAGAACGCTCTTCTCACCGAGCGCCACCTTCAGCCCGGCTCCCGCCCTGATCGTGCCGAGCCGCTCCCCGGTCAAGTAGTTGTCGGCCTCCCAATCTCCGCCCCTGTTGTCTCTGGGCGCGATTTCTCCTTCCACAGGCTGCCAGAGGTGATTAACCGCCCAGACCAGGCGGCAGTCAGGGTCGTACGTGCTCAGCACGGACGTCTCGACGCCAGTTCCATACTTGGGTTTGCCGGGCCGAAACTCCCACCCCCCGGCCAGCCCCGCCTCGCGGAAGAGAGCCCGGTATATCGTCGCGCATTCCGCGCGGTTCGGGGAGTCCACCGAGGCGGCAAGGTAGTATTCGATGGGGTAGGTGCAGAAGTACACTGTTCCCTTCCCGAGCGCATTTTTCAGCAGAACCGGCCATCCGCCCTGGTCGCGAGCTATCACCCGCGCCGAAGTGGGCTCCACCGGGCAGTATGCCTGGCCGGTCCATGATCCCTCAGGGTCCAGCACACAACTGGCGCCGGGGCGGATATCGCCGAAGCCTTCTTCGAATTCCACTTCCACCGGGCGGGGCGGACTATCCACGAGTCCGTATGTCAGCCGGTGTCGGCAGCCGAAGAGCCTCTCGAAACCGAAGGCCCACATCCCGACATGCACTGGAACTGCTCCTGCGAAGTAGGAGCAGTAGAACGTGCCTCCTGCCCGGACATACTCCTCTATCTGTTTCCAGTAAGACGCTGTGAGCTTCTGCGTGCTCGGGGCCATAACGAGGCGCTTCTCACCCGGGCGGAGCGGATCAGCGTCTTCCCTAATGAAATTGGTCCGGACCCCCGCACACCTTGTCAACACATGCGCCTCGAGCATGATCGCCCTCATGGCATCTCGGTCTTGCCAAGAGAACGGGTAGTCAACGTGGTAGTATGACGGCACGATGATGTCTGCCTCAGGATCGCACACCCTCCCCCGGTCCGCCTCGACCCGCCGGACCAGGCCGGCGAACTCCCCAAGCTCGAGGCCTGCCGGCTTTGCAGTCCCGTCTGTGCGGGTGACCCCGAAGGATAGCTCGAATGGGTGATGCGAATATGGCGCCTGCTCGGGAAGGTCGAAATCGGAGTAACACCAGCCCAAGGCCCCGGACGCCCCGGCCAGCAAGGTGGAGTGAAGGCATGTCCGGTAGTACGCAGCTGCGTTGTCGTCGCTGGCATGATCACTCGAGCATCCGAACTCCTCGAGGATGCATGGCTTCCCATACCGTCTGACCGCAGCCACGAGGGAAGATGCGGTGAAAGAGTGCCTGAGCGCGTCCCTTTCCACTGGATAGGTGTGAGGCCCGAGAAAGTCAACAACCGGCGCGATCTCGTCAAGCGAGAACCCACTCTCCCGGCCCGACACCTCCGGACCCCAGGCGCCGTCGCCGGCGCCCACGGGATGAACGGGGTCGACCTTGCGTATGGCCTCCGCGAGCCTGCTGGCCCATGCCGCCACGTCTGCCCTCTCGCCCGGCCCGCCGTAAAGGGGCATCTCGTTTGAGAGAATCCAGCCGCGCAGGGCCGGGTGATTTCCGTAACGACTGGCAACACGTGTGCAGAGCAGTTCGAAGGCGCCCACTACCTCCGGATCAGAGTAGAGGCTCCGGCCTCCACGCCATGGAACGTCCCAATTCTCCCCGGACATGTGGCCCACTATCAGAGTGGGTATGGCGCCGATCCCAGTCTCTTTGCATATGTCGAGGAACTCCCCGAGGCGCTCCATCATGACCTCGTTCACCTCGACCGGAGAAGGCAAGAAGTCGGGAGTGAAAAGGAAGAACCTCACCACGTTGAGGCCCATTTCAGCCATCTGCCTGACTTCGCCCCGGATGAGGCCGGGGCGCCAGTCCCTCCACATGAACGGCCCTGAGTGCCTGGGCCAGTAATTCAGGCCCACCAGGTATTCCGCATTCTCTGCCACTCTACCACCTCGTCGCACTGCTGATCTTCCTGTGCCCTGACTTCAGTTTAGCCCTTGATGCCTGTGAGCGCGATGCCCTTTATCACCTGCTTCTGGAACAGAAGGAATATCACCACAAGCGGAGCAGTGGCTATCACGGACGCGGCCATCAGCCGCCCGAAGTACCACCCGTACTGCCCGTTGAGCACGGCGAGCACCAGCGGGAGAGTTCTCCGCTCGTTCGACTGTATCACGATGAGAGGCCAGGTGAAGCTGTTCCAGCTGCCCATGAAGGTCATGATGCCCAGCGTGGCGAGGCCCGGGCCGGAGAGCGGCATCACTACCCGCATGAAGATGCCGAACTCCCCGCACCCGTCTATCCGCGCCGCGTCGAGCAGGTCATCGGGTATCGTCAACATGAACTGGCGCATCATGAACGTTCCGAACACGCCCCAGAGCCCGGGTATTGTGAGAGCTTTGAGCGAATCTATCCATCCCAGATACTTGTAGAGTATGAACCCTGGAACCAGCGTCACCTGGGACGGAACCATAAGAGAAGCTAGAAAGGCCCCGAAGATGAAGTCTCGCCCTGGGAACTTCCTCTTGGCAAAGGCGTAGGCTGCAAGGGAGCAGAAGAACAGCTGGCCGATGGTTACGAAGCACGCAACAACCAGGGAGTTCATGAAGTATCTGCCGAAGGAGATCATGCTGAAAAGCTCAGTGTAGTTCAACAGAGTGGGGTGTACCGCGTAGAATTTGGGCGGAAATGCCATCACCTCAGCCTTGGGCTTGAAGGAGGTAATCACCATGTAGTAGAGGGGAATGAGCTCCAGTATGGCCCCAACTACCAGGATAGCGTAGAACCATCGCTTCGCCTGCCTGCTCGAGGTCCTGGCTATGTCGGTCTCGCCGGCCATGAGCACCGTCTCCCCTCAGTAGATGTCGTGCGGCTTGAGTATCTTGAGGTTGATCACCGTCATCACCATGATGATGAGGAACAAGATCCAAGCTATAGCGCATGCATAGCCCATGTTGAACTGGTTGATCCCCTGGTAGTACACGTACATGACCACCGTGAGCGCGGAATGGAGCACTCCGCCGAGGGCGTTTGAGCCGCTGAATATGTATGCGGATTCAAAGGTCTGAAACGCCCCGATCACAGATGTGACCACCACGAAGAGGAGCGTGGGCGTGAGGAGCGGGAGGGTTATGCCAAAGAACCTCTGGCTGGCCGACGCTCCATCGAGCTCAGCGGCTTCGTAGAGGTCCGACGGTATCGCCTGAAGCCCGGCCAGAAAGAGTATCATGTTCCACCCGAGCCCGCCCCAGATTCCCATAGTCATCAGTGACGGCTTAACAAGCCTTGGATCGCCGATCCAGTTGTATGGTCCGAGCCTCGCGAAGTGCAACAGGTAGTTCAGAAGCCCGTACTCCTGCGGGGAGAGGAGCCATGTCCACATCACCGACATGGCCACTGCAGAACACACCCCGGGCAGGAAGTACACCGCTTTGAAGAACTGCTTGAATCTGTCGGTGTTGTCGATGGCCACAGCTAGCAGCAAGGAGAGGGCTATCCCGATGGGAAGCCCCATCATCAGGAACACCGTGTTCCCAAGAGCAGTCCAGAAAAGCTCGTCGTGAACGAGTTCCACGTAGTTCCCGAGCCCCACCCACTCAGGAGTGGAGAGGAAGTCGTACCTTGCGAAGCTCAGAACCAGAGAGGCTATGAGTGGGCCTATCAGGAACACTACGAAATACACGATTGGAAGGGCCACGAAGAGGTATGAGTACCCGTGGTCGCGCAAGACCCTCCTCCTGTGCATGCGGCTCACCATCCTCTCACCTCCAGCAGGCAGCTACTCAGCCACTGCCGCCGCCTACGCCCCTACTGTATCTACCGCATCTCCTTGATCTTCCGGTTCATCGTGGCCGTCAGCGAGGCCAGGGTCTCGACCGGGTCGGCCCCGTTCACGATTATCTTCTGAATGGCCTCGTCGATGTATCTCTGCGCCGCCCTGAACGACAGCACAGTCACGTCCGGGCCTCGCGAATCCTTGAGCTGTCGGTATAGCGCGTCCTTCAAGGACGGGTCGGGCAGCTCTATCTCTTCCCAGGCCTTAAGATTAGACGGCAGCAGGAGCGAGTCTTTGAGCATGGCTTTGTAGTAGGCCACCTGAGCTTCGGGGCTCATAAGATACTTGATGAGTTTCCAGGCGGCCTCAGGGTTCTTAGTCTTCTTGAACATGGCGATCTGCTCTCCGCCGAGGAACGTCGTTCTCCTTCCAGATGGGCCAGCGGGCATCATGGCTATGCTCCACTTCCCTTTCATCTCGGGGAAGCCCTGGTCGAGATAGCCTGCCACCCACAGGCCGGAGATTCCTATCGGAATCTTGCCGCTCGTGAGGCCCTTTTCCATCTCAGGCCAGCCACCCTTATCCACGCCGTACTTGAGCCATAGATCGCCATATTGCTTCATGGCGGTCAGGGCCTCAGGCGTGTCGAGCGTGGCCACGGCGCCGTCCTTGCTGTAGAAATCGCCGCCTGCCTGCCAGAGAAACGGCGCGAACGACATCCAGCCCATGTTGCCCCACTGCACCGTTACGCCCTTCATGCCCTTGGCCTGCATTTTCTCGACGCACGAGTTGAACTCGGCCCAGGTGTCGGGGAACTGGGTGTAGCCCAGGCTCTTCAATATGTCTTTGCGGTAGTACATCACCATGAAAGTCCCGTCGGCCGTAGGAAGGCTGTATGCAGCTCCCCTGAACCTCGGGATACCCTGCTGCACGAGGTCGCGCGTGGCCTCTTCGAAGTCAGGGAAAGAGGTGAGGTCATACACAATCCCTTTGCGGCCGTACTCGATCCAGTTTCCCGAGGTGGCTATGTCGGGCGGGTTCGCACTTACCGCAGCCGTGAGCATCTTGGTTTCTGCGTCATTCCATGGAACCGTTCGGATCACGAGGTGGATCCCGTTCGCCTCGCACCACTTGGCCGTCACGGCCTTCCAGGCCTCGGCCTTCTCCTCGGCGTCCACCTTAAGCCAGGTGATAGTAGTTTTCGGTGCAGCCGCAGCCGGAGCCGTGGCCGAAGCTTCTGTCGCAATCGGGGCAAGGAGAAGCGTGAGAACTGCCAGGGCCGCCGCAAACCAAAGCGCCCGCTTCGTCATACCCAAATCACTCCTTGATAAGCTTAATTGCGATATCGCCGTGAATCGGCACAAGAACTACTCGGACCTCTCCCGAACTCGACCCTACACAATCCGTACCCACAATCTCACCTGTGAGAGTGTTCCAGAATTCAACCTTGTACGCCCCTGGCGCCATGCCCGAAAGCACCAGTATGCCACCTTTCACAGTGGGGAATTCCACAGCTAATCCGGCGCCTTTCTCCGCACCAGTCAATTGCCCGACCGTAGCCTGCGTAGTGCTCCCCTCCGAAGTGCTAGCCTGCGAGCCGCTCTGCTCCTGCCCTACCTTTTCCCAGAGAGCATCCTGGAGCAGGCGGTTGTATCCGTCATAGGTGTATGCCTTCGACGACACCCGAATCAGGCTCCGGCCTGGGGAGGTGATGCCGTGCGCCTCGAGCTGGTCCGTGCCGAGCACCTCAATGCGGCTCTGGGTGAACTCTTCAGTGTTCAGCGGTTCGCCCGCTACGAACCTGGCCAGGCCTGCATACTGGGGGTACAAGTCGTTCGGCTCTACGTAACTATCCCACCACCAGAGCATGCCAGTTCCGGCAGATCCCGACGTAAGGCCAGCCCAGAGCCCATCATGGAGGTGGATCCCGCTGGGGTCTATGGGCTCCTTGCTTGGAACGCCGAATTCTGCGAAGAGCACGGGCTTGCCGTACTCACTCAGTTTATCGACTGTGCCACCGAAAAAGGCGCCCCACGCAGTGTTGGAGTAATCGTGGACCTGGCAGTACGAGATCTCAGGCATATCCCACACCGATCCTCCCGAAGCGCCGGCCCCGGCGTACGACAGGCTGATGAGATGGGAATATGGATCGACCGACCTCATGTACGCGGTCATCTCTTTGACCCACGGCTTGAGCAGCGCGTCATTGGAAAGACCGTCGGTGAGGTCTACTTCGTTCCACCACTCCCAGGAGAAGAGATGAGTGGAGTAGCCCCACCTTGCGGCGATGTACCGCACCTTCTGCTCAAAGAGCCTAATTGACTCCGGATCAGTGAGGAAATCCACAGGCTGAGCGAGAGGCCCGCCATTCTTGGCGTTGTATGGGTTGCATGCCCACTCAGAGTCAACTCTCGTTCCGAACTGCCCATGGCTTATGAGGCATAGCATCAGGTAGATGCCCTTCTCCTCTGCGAGTTCAAACACGTGATCGAGCTGGTACGCCCTGTCTTGCCGGGCGTCGTAGTTGCCAAGGCGAGTATTCTGCCATTCCGGGGCGAAGCCCCATGATGCAAGCCAGATCCGGGCATAGTTGGCCCCGTTCCCCGACATCTCGCGGAACCACTTGTCGTAGGCCGCGGTCCCCCGCGCATCATACCAGGCCACGTTCTGCCCTATCAGGAAGGCTGGCGAGCCGTTGTCGAACTCGAACATGCGTGGGTTGGCGCAAGACACCCGAACGAACCCCGGATCCCAGGTATCGTTCGCCATGAACGGCATCACGTCGCTCTCCACCTGCCCCGTGCGGTCTTTCGCCCGCACAGCGCACTGCCATATTCCTACCTCGGTGGGAGTGAACCTCACCTTCCACACCGGCTGGCCGGCCTTGGTCAGGAACTCGCGCCCAGCCGATACCTTGCGTTCGAAGTCCTGATAGTAGAAGCCGGGCGCCTCTATCACTGTACCCGACGGAGATGTAAAGACCCCGATCACCTCGATTTGCCTGGGGTCATAGGGGTTATCGAAATTCGCGTCTATCTTCGCAGTGACCTCGAACTTGTGGCAGGCCTCCACGATCAGGCTGGCATCCAGGTTGTTAGCCACGGATTTGATCTCCAACTTCACATCAGCCTTCTTTGCAGGCGCGAGCTTGCTCAGCCTGACGTTGTCGATGAACAGCGAACCCGAGACGGCCCCAGACATGAAGAATTTGAACACCAGCCTGTGGACGTCCGTGGCGTCGGGAAGGTCCACTTCATTTCTCCAGCCGCTTGCGGAGTTTTTCCATGTCTTGGCCGTTATGTCAAACGTGATATCGCGGTTCCACCCCGGCGCGATGGCCACTGCAGGAGTCTCGTTCCAGCTCCAACTGGAGCCTGTGCACGCCGCCATGCTAAGCTGCATGGGAGCGCCTGTGGGATTGAAGATGTCTACCTTGAGAGTGGTCACTTCACTCCAGTTGGACCAGCTTGACAGGTCCTCAGTGATGAACGTGGCGGCTCCCTGTTTGGGCAGGGCGAAGACGGCCTCGAGCGAATGGCTGCCTTCCGAGGCGTTTTCGGCAGAGATGCGGGCCTCTTTCGACTGATCCCCATCGCCCCATGATGCGCCGACCGCCTTCCACTTGAGGCTCTTCTCGAAGCTTTCTGAGTACAGAAGCGCCTCCTCCATGGGGCCTCGCTTGCCCGCCCCACTCTCTTCCGGCCCCGGTCCGGCCTCAGGCAGAGGCAGCGTTCGGGCCCTGTCTACGAAGACCGATCCACCGTTTGAGTCTGCGGGGAACACCATTATCACCAGGCGCTTGATCTCACCCGCATCGACGAGTGTTGCAGTGTTCTGCCATCCCGACGCGGCTGATTTGAACTTGGGCGCAGTGAGGTCGAACGACACTGCCGTATTCCAACCCGGAGCTGCTGGCACAGGCGCCGACTCTTGCCAGGTCCATGCCGACCCCGTGCAAAGCGCGATCGAGACCCCGACAGGCTTCTCCCCCGGGTTGAAGAGGTCAATCCGCAGCTCGCCTGCGCCAGAGAGGTTGATGTCACGATTAACGTATGCGATTCCCCGGCCTTCTCTTGCGCCCCACGCTATCTCGAGAGAATGGCCGCCCTCGGTGAAGTTCTCCGTCGCCACGGCCACCCTTTCAGTGGCGTTGCCTTCCCACGACGCCTCGGCCGCGACCCACGCCGCTGCACCCTCGAACCCGTCCAACAGAGTCGACCCGTCGACCATTGGGCCAGCGGGCACATCGGTGTTCTCATTGAAGCCCACGGTGACGAAGGTCATGGCGAAGATGTGCACGTCGGGCATTTCGGGCAGGCTCACTTGCACGAGTTCCCTGTTCGAGTCCACGTGGAAACTGACCCTGAACAAGCACGGGGCTGGGGAGTTGTCTTTGTCGTTGATCCCATCATGCCTGTGGTCCATCCTGATCACAGCAGCCTCGCCCTGCTGCGATTCGCGGCACCAGTCGGTGATCCCCACCTTAACTGCCTCTGTGGACCCATCCGAGTACCCGAGAACGATCTCAGGCATGAAGCTGCCATTAGACGCAGCCGCCAGCAGGCAGCATGCCTTATACGTCCCAGTTGGCACTCGAATCTCCTGGCCCATGGCCGACACCATGTTGAGAGCATCGCTAGCCTTATCCGGGAACCTGAAAACCACGTTCCCGTAGGTCACAGTCGACCCTGAAGCCGGCAGAAGCTCGGCGGCGAATGTGCCCTTCCACCCGTCGAAATCGCCGTTGGATCTTTCGCGGTTCGAGGAGATCCCATCGCCGTTGAAGCAGGCAGCCAAATCCACCATCACCTGGGATTGCGCCTCGGCAGCAGCGAAGGCAGGCGCTCCGCCGATAGCGATCGCCAAACCCATCACCAGCATCCCAATGACGATAGCCGTCGTGACAGTTACAGATGCCTGTGAAGCTGACACCTTATTGGCTTTCAATTCTGTCACCTCCAACCTTGATCCCTGCAGGGATCTATCATGCCGGTGCACAGTCTGCCCTCCCCCACCCGCGCCTTGGCTCGGCCCCGGCGTGGGGCAACAGCAACTCACCTCCCATCGTTACAGCCACAGCTTCTCCGCAGTACCAACGACGTGTCGAGAATCTCGGATCTCTTTTGCGGCTCTTCCCCGGAGATAAGCGACAGCAACATCCTGGTAGCGTGTGTCCCAAGCTCATATACGGGTTGATGCACTGTGGAAATGGGCGGGTCGGTCTGCCCGGCGAGGCTGGCATCGTCGAAGCCCATCACGGCTACGTCCTCCGGCGCCCGAAGACCTGCGTCACGCAGCGCCATGATCGCGCCCATAGCCATCAGATCACTCGCCGCAAACACCGCCCTCACTGCTCTGCCGTTCGCAAGGAGAGCCTGCATGGCGGTGTATCCACCTCTGTGGGTGTAGTCGCCCTGCGCGACAAGGCCCTCGCTGTAGTCGATAGATGCCTCCTTGAGCGCCCGACGGTATCCCTGCAGCCTATCTACTGAGTTCGCATATGCTGGAGGCCCGGCGATCATCCCGATTCTGTCGTACCCGTGACCGATGAGATGACGAGTGATTTCGTAGCCGCCCGCTGTGTTATCAATATCCACACTGAAGACATCGAGCCCCGCGCGCGGCCTGCCAACGAGCACAAACGGAAACCTTACCTTGCTGAGTTCGCTCACGTATGCGTCGTCAAGACGAGAGCAGATGAGCAGAAGACCGTCGGCCCTCTTTCCTTTGAACATCTTCGAGTAGGCTGACTCTGTTTCGGCCTCGGTGGTGGCCGTGGAAAGGAGTATCACATGGCCGCTCGGGGCCAGGGTATCGCCGATGCCCCTCAGAAGCTCCGAGAAGTACGGATCGGAGAAAATGTAACTCGCAGTGTGCGGTATCACGATCCCGATGGCATCGGTCCGTTGCGTCGCGAGAGCCTGGGCAAGCACATTCGGCTCGTAGCCCAGCTCGGCGATGACCTTCAGGACGTTATCTCGAGTGTCGACCCCCACCCTGTTGGTGCCGTTGAGAACGTATGATACGGTGGCCGGCGAGACCCCGGCCGCTGCCGCGACATCCTTGATGGTTACTGACATATCTTCAACACCTTCTTCAACTCTCAGACCAGGCCGATCTACGAAGGCTTGCTTAATCGATTCAGCATCGCACGCAGCACCCCGACTTCTCCAGAGCCATGAGACACGCGTTGCCTTCCCTCAAGCACTGTGGTCCATTGTTTTGATTCGCCTACCAACGGGAAACTCCTCTCTTCGCAGGCAGCAGCTTAATCGGATAAGCATCCCAGGCCGAGACCGCCATCTGAATGTTTCCGTGCACACTACATCCGGGCAGCGGCAGGAGGGGTCGCTGCCCGGATGCCGAATATCCTTGCCAACATCGTCGACCCGATCCGCGATCAGAGGGAGGCTTGTATATATGACCCAGAGCGCGATGAGGCTCGAAAAAGAGATCGTTCGGAAGATCAGCCTCGACTGCCTTCTCTATGTTCCACAGAGCTACGACCGGGCAAAGGCCTGGCCTCTCGTGGTTTTCCTGCATGGCTCTGGGGAAAAGGGCAACGACCTCGATCTTGTGAAGGTGCACGGCATCCCGAGAGTCGCCGAGCATGACCCGGACCTGCCTTTCCTCGCGGTTTCACCGCAATGCCCGCATAACTCCTGCTGGGATGCGCTTCTGACCGAGCTGTATGAGCTTGTCTGCACCGTAAAGGGTGAGTACAGCGTAGATGCAAATCGGGTGTATCTCACGGGCCTGAGCATGGGAGGCCACGGCACATGGCTGTTCGCCCTGGAGCACCCACGTGAGTTCGCCGCCATCGTGCCCATCTGCGGCTGGCTCGACAATCTGGAGGATGTGTGCAAACTCAAAGGCATTCCGACATGGGCCTTTCATGGCGCCATGGACCCAGTAGTTCCCTTGCGCGAGTCCGAGCGAGTAGTCGACGCATTGAAAGGCTGCGGCGGCGATGTGAGATTCACTGTTCTCCCCAAGGCAGAACATGATTCCTGGACCGCAGCGTATGATGACCCTGCCCTTTACAGCTGGATGCTCGCCCAGACTCGAGTGAGCCGCTGAATTCCGGCGGCCTGGCAGGAATATGCGGCCCGATATGCAATTAGTAGGTTTACCGACACGGAGGGCAGTTTTTATCGCCCGCATTGAATGAGCTGGTGTCGTATTTCGCGACTACATAGGGGGTCATATCAAAAATGGCCAACGTAGTTCTTGGGGTCTTCGGGGGAATTCTGGCGATCCAGCTCTTTGCGGCAGCGGCGGAAAGCACCAGAGCGCGGCAGATCACGAAGCCCCTTCTGATGCCGCTTCTCCTTCTGTTCTACTGGCTCCGGGCCGCCGAGCCCGCCGCTCTGGTCATGCTTGCGCTCGTCTTCAGCACCATGGGCGACGTCCTCCTGCTCCGGCCCAACAAGCAGGGTACGTTCATCGCCGGCCTGCTCTCCTTTCTAGCGGCCCATGTTCTGTACATCGTCGTATTCGCAAGCAACATCGCGCGCGCGGATGGGCTTCCGGTGTGGTTCTACATCATAATCGTTCCCTACATGCTCTACTGCATAGGGCTCTTTCTGGCGCTCAGGCCGCATCTGGGCCCGATGAAGGCGCCTTTCGTCCTGTATTGCCTGATAATTTCGGCCATGAGCCTCATCAGTCTACTTCGCGTTCCCAGCTTCTCAGGTGCAGGTTTCTACCTGCCATTCATCGGATCGCTGCTCTTCATGGCCTCCGATTCCATACTGGCAATCGACACCTTCAGGTCAAAGATCCCTTACGGCAACATGTACATCATGGCCACCTACGTTGCAGCCCAGGTCCTGATCATAACCGGCATGATCATGTCGTAGACGTATCAGGGCGCCTGTGTAAGAGCGCAAATGGACCTAGCTATGCTCGCCCGACCTGCACAAAGGGAGGCCGCCGATGCTCCGGCAGCCTCCCACAGATTCTCGTGTCGTCTGACCTCAGTGCATGAACAGTCTTGGCAGCAACAGCACAGTATCTGGCGCCATTAGGATGACCACTAGTGCGACAATCATCACTGCGCACACCCACAGAATGTCGGGGAATGTGTCTTCAATGGATATGCCGAGTATCTTCGTGGATGTGAACAGGCTGACTGCCAGCGGAGGCGTTGCACCGCCTATTGCCAGGTTAAGCATGAGCGCGACGCCGAAGTGAACCAGATCAATGCCAAAGTGCTGGAGCACTGGCACAATGATCGGCGTCATTATCAGAACCACCGCAATCGTCTCCATGAAGGTTCCAAGCACCAACATCAAGAGGTTGATCAGAAGCAGGATCACGATGCGGTTCGTAGTTATCGAAAGGAGCGCGGAAGTCATGGCATCCGGTATGTGCTCAAAGGCCATAATCCAGCTGAACGTTGCGGCTGTTGCCACAATCGTATGCTGCATACGCCTGCTCTCTGGAACTCCAGAGGAAGGGCAGCTCTTCTATGGCGGTCACAGGCGCCATGCCCTGGAACAGCGACACTCCATATAGCAGTGCGAAATCGAGAGCCCCCATCTTGATCTGGTCGATTTCGTCCTTCTCTCCTCCAAGGGCGCCGCCGCTGATGATGGATATCTGTATGCGGCCGTCTGTTTCTTTCTTTACAGCTTCGGCGAACTGTGTCAGAGCCAGGTGGCACGGGTGGCTGGACGCAAGAACGTGGGCAAGGTTCAGCTTCTCGACGCGAGGGGCGGCCTCGCCTAACCCAGAGCTAACAGCGATCAGGATTATACATGCCATCATTGGTACGATTCTTCTTGTTAGTCCTGCGTTTTTCACTGCAATGGCCTCCTTGAAGTGTAGATGCCTGTACTACTTGAATTCGCCTGCGGCTTCAGCAGCGAGTTTCATAGCGCTTGCAAGGAACATCTTGTCTCCGCCCACGATCGCGACTGATGAACCCATTCCGGTCCACTTCTTAAGCTGGGCCTTTATGTCAGACGGCTGCAGCTCAAAAACCACGCCTGCCAGCGCTACACCGTTCTTGCTAGCAAGCCGGCACATAGACGCGAGCTTCTCCTCCACCAGGGGATGATGAACCTGTCCTCCAACTCCCAGTGACACGGAAAGGTCAAAGGGCCCCAGTATGACCATGTCGACACCGGGAACCGTTATGATCTTCTCGAAGTTCGCCACGCCTTCAGTGCCTTCTACGAGCAGACACACCATGTTGTTCTCGTTAGAGTCCTTGGCGTGCGCGGCCCAATCCCATGCGGTATGACCCGCTGCACGAACGTACGGACATGCTCCGCGGTCTCCCTCAGGAGGGTATTTCGAGGCGCGAACTGCCATTTCAGCATCTTCCCTAGTTGACACGCCAGGAACAACGATGCCCCTCGCTCCCATGTCCAGCGATTTCATAATCAGCGTGGGGTTCTTCTCCGACACCCTGATGAATGGGACTATGCCCGTTGCGTCAGCAGCGCGGACGAGATTCTCAGCTATGTCGAGCCCGAAATAGCCATGCTCAGTATCCATGATGACGAAATCGAACCCCGCCTTGCCAGCCATCTCCACAGCTTCTGCACTGGCCATCTATAGTGGACCCGGGAATTTGGACACTGCAGCGAGGAGAAATAAGATAGACTGTGGCCATGAGGAAGAGCTATACACCATCGTTCAAGGCTGAAGTCGTAATTGCGCTTCTCAGGGAGGACAAGCCCCTATCCAGGAT
>JAYFQW010000077.1 GCA_034926675.1 Clostridia bacterium
GTGACCATCTTAAGCAATTCCTTTCCTCCTGTTGCCGGTAGATCGTTCACCTATCAGCATACAGGAATAGGTTCTTAAGGTGGTCAACTTCTCGACGCCCACAGTCTGTACTGGTGGTCAAGTTTTAGATTAGCATACACAGAGCCCGGTGCGGAGTCTCTGTCGTTCACCAAATGAGATCTGAAACACTCGCCGTAGATGCAGGTTCTTTGCGCGGTTCGATATGGAGTTCGCCGAGCGCGACGACAGGTTCTACGAGCCGGACGCCTGACCTATGGGTAGCTGCTGAGGAAGGTGAGGACCCCTCACGCTGGATGAAACCGTCCATTGATGTCGTCTGTGGTGCGCTGTTTAGGGCTTGCGACATGTCGCGCTCCTCCAGCGTCAGCCCCATCGGGTATCGTGTTTGAACATCGTAGGCCGTCAGGTCGGAGCACTGATCAGCTATCTTGCCAAAGCCATCATGTGTTTCCGAGCAGAGCTTGCACAGCTCGTCCAGGTCGTGTGTTCTGGGCGGGTTCTTCCCGCGCAACACGAGATAGCTCTTGAGATACTTCCTCCATGGGAGTCGGATGCATGCTCAGGAGATGCTCAGCACTGGCCAAGTCCATCTCGGCCATCCTCTTCCATTCCTTCGCTTGCGCCAAGTTATCCATAGAGGACTACCCCTTCCTGCACAATCTGCCGCTCAATGGTGGGGGCCAATGTGCGCTGGTTGAACACGTTTTCTCTGCTGACTACCACGTCCACGGGCATCGTCTTCGTGTCGCGAGTTGATCTGCGAATCAGTCTCATCGCGTCAATTTCCCGCATGTTCGCATCATCAGCCAACACTACATAGATGTCCAGGTCTGACTCCGCATCCGGCGTACCGTATGCGTGGGAGCCGAACAGGAACATCCGCTTCACCGGAACGGTGTTGACGATTATCTCTTTGATGACGCTCAGCTCATCCCATATTCGCTTTTCCATATCAGCGTCTCCACCCGCTTTCAGCATGACCCGCCAAGCGGAACATGATCACGCAGTCGCTATCATGTGTCATGATTCCGGGTGACCCTCACCAGATCTTCTCCGACCCGGTCGCATTATCCTTTCAGAGGAAGATCGCATCTATCGCACTTCATGGGACTGAAATGGAGCGAAGAGGCCGGACGGCTAGGGAACGCGGAACCCATCGTGCTCGATCAGCCGTTTGGGGCTCAGGCACACGGTTCCCGCGAACCCGACAGCGCCCGGCGCTCGTAACGGCGCAGTTGATTGGCGGGCGACACTAGGCCACGATCCACGAATCCGAGGCTCTCGTAATAGTCGCAGACCTCTGAGCTCTGGGCATCGCACTCCAGCCTCACCATGCTTCTGCCTCGCGAGGCTATGTAGGAGTAGGACCACTCGAGCAGCGCCCGGCCGATACCCGCGCCTGCCCACTGGCGACTCACGCCGAGGCCGTGGGTGTAGCCTGCGGCGCCGTCGGATCCCGCATCGCCCCAGCACCCCGTGTCGGCCCACTTGATCCACAGCACTCCGGCCGGCGAATCATCGACGTAGCCGATGAAGTAGTCACAGTCGCGTATCTTGTCGGCCACATTCTGGACTCCTTCCGATGTGAACAACCACTCGGGGACAGACCTGCCGCGATCCACCACATGCCGGAGGCTGTCGGCAAGTACGCCGTAGGCATCGTGCAGATCGCGGGCCGTGGCGCGCACTACGCGCATCATGCCGGCGCCCGTGGGCGCCTGGCCGGCTAACTGCCCGTCCGTACCGTAGGGCTTGAGCAGACTGAGGTGGAAGGTCCGGCCCGAACCGGCATGGCCGAGGACCACAAATCCGCAGTCTACCGCCATACTCGTGATGCTACAACAACTCTGCGCTTTGTCTTGCCGTCTGACTCCATAGGTTGTCTTGTGCGGTTGTGCGCGCCCACCTGCATTGGTCATGATCTCGAGCTCGATCATGAATACACGGTCGCTGCAGCCGGCATCGCCGCAGCCGCAATCGCCGAGGTTACCGGCCGTGGCAGCCGGCGGGATCTCAGCGTCCCATATGCGCAGGCGTCCGCCCGGAGTCAGAACCCTGAAGATCTCCGCCAGCACACGCGGGCGGATCTGGACCGGCATGTACATAAGCCCGAAGAAGCAAGTCGCTTCCGCGAATGAGCAATCTAGGAAGGACATATCCGCCGCGTCCATCACCAGCTTGAGTGCCTCGTTCGACACTTCTTCCAGCTCAGACCGCAAGATGTCGATCGAGATAACCTGTCTGCCCAGCAAGCGGCCGATCATCCCTTCGCCGCCTCCTGCCACGTCCAGCACGAGACCGGCTGCCGTGAGCTGCGACAGATCAACTACGTCCTTGATCATGAATTGAAGCCCTCCTCAGTCCAGTCCAGCTTGGCCACGACCATCAGCTTGGTTTCGTCATTGATTCTGCGCGTGTGGGCGCGGTCCCTGCGCGACTGCCTGCAGGAGACCGGGCGGATAGGGCAGAACTCATGTATTGTATGAAGTATGGGGAAGAGAAGAATGAGACCTTGGACCGATGGAAGGAAGGGGAGACGCGCCTTGGCTGCCAATCGCCCCGGTGGAGTAGTCGCTTTGCGGACCGTCTGCAAGGCGCACGGCGTCACGCTGTGCTATCTCTTTGGTTCCCAGTCCGAAAACGCCTGGCGTATTCTTCTCGGCGAGGAGATTGCGATAGACGATCCGTTGACTGACATAGACGTAGGTGTTGTGCTGGCCGAATTCGACTCATACAGGGCATCGAATGTGCTCTACCGAGTCTACGCTCGGCTCTTGTCGCCGCTCGAGGACCTCTTCCACCCGTACCCTGTCGACTTGGTTTTTCTGCAGGAGCACCATTCAGTCTTCCAGATGGAGGCCATTAGTGGTCGAAGTGTGTATTCCGTCAGCGACGAGTATCGCTTCGAATACGAGGAGGAGATTGCACGTAGGGCTGCTGATTTTCGCCCAGTGCTTTACGCGTATTTTGAGGATGTTGCCGAAGGGTTCAGGGAGAGCTACACGATTTCAGGCGGGGTGGTGCGAGATGCTGAATAGAAGCAGGGTAATAGAGCGGCTCGATATGATAAACGCAAGTGTCGCGCGCATGCAGCGGTTCGCGGGAATGCTGTACGACGACTTCAGCGCGAACCCGGACAATGCGGCCATTGTCGAGAGCCACCTGCGGCGTTCGATGGAAGCCGTGTTCGATGTTGGACGTCACATTCTAGCTCACACGGGAGGCGCCGACCTTTCGGGTGAGTACAAGTCCATAGCTCGCGGCCTAGGCGATCTTGGGGTAGTAGACAGGGCTATGTCCGACACTCTGGTGATGATGGCAGGGTATCGAAACCGTCTCGTCCACCTGTACCATCTAGTGTCTGACCGCGAGCTTCTCGGCATAGTGTCGGAGAATCTACCGGATCTCACTCGTTTCGTTGCTCAGATCGATGACTATCTCAGGCGGGTCGAGCGCTCATAGGCGCGGGCCGCGTACGATCTAGAGACACCAGATGGTACGCGAATCGAGGTGAAGTCGGCGGCCTATATCCAGAGTTGGCAACAGCGGCGGCTTTCCCAGATCAGCTTCCGCGTCTCCAAGACTCTTGCGTGGGATAGATACTCAAATCGCCAAGGCAGTGAGTCCAAGCGGCATGCAGACGCATATGTGTTTGCACTTCTGGCGCACGAAGAACCGCAGACACTTAATCCGCTAGACGTGTCACAGCGGTCTGAGGCCGATGAAAGGGATTGTTGACACGCAGATACTCCTAGAGGCATTCAAGGCAGCACGAACCCGTATGCCTCACCACGCACTGATATCGTCGGTTTCGGCAAAGGAACTGCTTCTGGCGCAATCGCGCGGATTCCGGAAACCTTTGTACTTCGTGCTTCATCCAGCGTCTTTCCCTGACGCACATCGTTTTGCGACTCTGTCTTGCGTTCGGTAGCCTTCAAGTCCCAAGCTGGTTGCACTGTGCGAAAAGCTGACTGATCAACTAGTGATTGGTTTTGGCTCTGATTCTCCGCTAAAAGCGATGTTAACTGCGACTGGGAACTACGCTATTCGGAATTCGAGGTCTGCGCGAGGGCAGTAAGCCAACTAGAGCCTGATTAGTGTTATCGAACACGACGACGTAATAAGCGTGTCCAGCATGCGGGACAATGTCGGCAGCTGAGCCCGGGACGCACCGCTCCGCCACTGAAACGCAAATCCGTTGTGCGTGCTGAACCGTACGGTATCCCAGCTGCGGAAGTCTTGTGGCCCATCTTCGGCGCCCTTGACGGGATCGGGACGGACGTTCTTTCACCCGAAATACTCGGAGCCAGACAAAGCGAGATAGGGATTCAGCAAGCTGCAGCCGGGCGCCGCATATGGGGCTCCCTGGCTGCGCGCCCGCCCTGCCTGACGAGGCGCGACTGCGCGACCGGCGCGACCGAACCTGGGGGCATGATATCGACGAACCCAGCAGTGAAACGAGCTCAATGTCGATGGAATCGACGTTGAGCAGGCGGTGCATCTGGCCCCGTCCTTCACAGAGTCCCAGTTGCCTCCCGGATTCGCGAGAGTTGCATACCCCACACGGTATCCAGGTGCAACCTGGACGCGGAGCGACCAGGTTTTCGCGGGAGATGGGCGCTTCTGACCCAGGTTGAC
>JAYFQW010000078.1 GCA_034926675.1 Clostridia bacterium
TATGCTCATCAACATCTTAATGGGGCGCACCGCGCTTTACCGAGTGGATGAGTTCTACGATCTGCAGGACGTTCCCATTCTGTTTGGAGCCGAAACTGTGGCAGAGGACTTCAACGACTCCGTGTTGGGCCGAACCCTGGACAAGGTGTTCGATGCCGTCATAGTCGTGATTCTTCCTGACGGCGTCCGCGCGTTGTCGGAATCCAGGCTATTCCCAGATAAGATGTTCAGGGCCCTGGGAGTATCGCCGTCTGTCTACGTCACAATACCGCGCGAAACACTCAGCCCCTGAAATCCCAAGGAGCGAGCGTGCAAGGGTGCAGAATATGGGCTGAGCGAACGTCGCGGGCAACCTCGAGATGAACCTTATGCCCTTGCCGGCGATGAGGTCGAGGTTGCCCTTGGTCACCGCGGCGGAGTTGGCCACGTAGACCAAGTTTGTGAGATGATCGGCAAACCCCTCCGCCAGCTCCTCGATCACCCGCCTGTTCCAAACCTTGTCCGACTCATTGCCGTCCGAAGCGTAGCCCAGCAAAGGTATACCCTCGCCGTTGACCACGGGGCCGTAGTTGAACTGCTTGAGGTCGGGCCTGTGATCCCGGTTGTACCCATGTGCAATGAAAAACACTTCATCATCGGGCGAACTGGATTCGTACAGGCCCGATGCGGAGTCATTGAAGTCGTCGGCCGACGCATCGGCCCCGAACAGAACCGCAATATCCTGCAATTCATAGAACTCGTCTACCCGGTACAACGCAGTGCGGCCCATGAAGACATTAGTGAGCATGGCAAGGACATGCGTCCCCGGCGAACGCCTACACTGCCCGGGGTCCCATCGTACCATGCTATCTACCGTTTCGACTATGCCGAGTTCCCTAATAACCTGGCCAATCATGGCCGCGGGTCCGGCAGAGTAGGCCCTGACTGACATCGTCCTGGCCCCCTCTCTGACAATACACTATCAGAGCAAAGGGTACAAGACAGTAACTGCCAGGTACAGGTCTGTTTGGCAAGTAGAAAGTGCATAGTTCGGCGGCCAAAATGTGCATAGGCTAACCGCCGCGCCTGGGGTTGGGTCTTCGTACCCTTCGGGGCTAGGCCGTCCGGTTGAGGGTCTACTGCCCGGAGCCCACGCCGTCAGATTCTCTCGGTGCGTTTAGTTGTGAAAGAGCATTCCGTAGTCGGTAGCTCTCGCCGGTGAACGCCAGCACGTGTCCGTGGTGGACGAGCCTGTCGATGAGCGCCGCGGTCAACCGGTTATCGTTGATCACTGTGTTCCACTGTCCGAATTCAAGGTTCATGGTGATGGCCACGCTTCGACGCTCGTAGCAATTAGCTATTACCTGGAATAGGAGCTCGGCCGCGTGGCGGTGCAAGGGCAAGAAGCCCAGCTCGTCCACGATAAGCAGATCGCATGAATCGAGGTCCCGCGTGAAGCTTCCCAGAGTTCCCTTTGCGTTTTTCTCCAGCAGGCGATTGGCCAGATCGACCGTTTGAAAGAAGCGCACCTCCTTTCCGCTTAGGGCTGCCTTTAGTCCCAGCGCTATCACAAGATGCGTCTTGCCCGTTCCCACGCCGCCCATGCAGATCACAGACTCATTGGCATCGATGAAGCCCAGCTCTGTTAGGTGTTCTCTCGTGGTCTGCGGGGGCAGTACGATGTTCTCCCAGGAGAACTCCTCCAGCGTTTTCGTCTGGGGGAAGCCTGCGCGTTTCAGTCTGCGCCGGTTTCGGTTGTCTTCGCGTGTCTTCAGTTCCTCGGCGAAAAGGTCCGTCAGGAACTGCTCTCTGCTTTTGAAGGCAATTTGCGTGTAGATCCGACTCACCGAGCCAAGTTTGAGCGCTTTGCACTGCTCTTGGAGAAGAGCGGACTTCATCTCGGTGCCACCCCCTCCAGCCGCATCGGCAGCAGCCGGTCGTAAAGAGTGGAATCCGGATCGTACGCGGCCACTTCCAGCAGCGTGTAGCCCTCGGCTATGGGTTCGGGAGTCCGGTTCTCCGGGCGGAGCGAATAGAGCTTGAGCTCGAGATTCGCAGGGCTAGATCGCCTGTCGGCGGGCAGCGCCTCAAGCGCTTCCGCCACCTGATCCATGCTATAGGTCTTCAGCGCGTCTCTCAGGGCTCGGACTCGAATCGCCCGGTCTGGCGCATCGACCTCCTGCAGATACGCTCTAGCCGCTTCAGGCAGATGGCGAAACATGGATGAGTGCACAGCCGCTCGCGGTCGTCGCGAATAGATCTCCAACAGGGCTGGCCAATGGACCGAGAATAGCGCTTCAGAGAAGTAGACGCTGAACGGTGTATGCCTACACCTACGCCGGCCTATGTGCGATATCCAGCCCGTGACGGCGCAAACACCGTAATCAGTCCTTGGGAATGGTCTTCGAGACTGGCATCAATGGGGCACCCAACCTCGCCGCAAGGACTGCCGTCGGTTTGGCCTGAGGTACTGGCCAATTTCATCTTGTTTGCTGTGCCATTGAGCGCTCCACCGATAATCTGCGACTATGCTCCGCGATTGTGTGCCGTGAGTGTGTGAATACCCAGGGCGAGTTTCGGTGGGTAAGGGTATCCAGGAGGAATGTGTAAGGATTGTATGGATATTGGGATCCTGTGGAGGTTTATGGAGGTATATCGCGAATGACTCATAGAGAACTCTGAGTATTGCGGATAGCGGTAACTCGCATCGACCAACACTCCGATCCGCACCCACATGAACGATGGATTTGCATCGAGGCTAGATCCGGTGATGTGGTTCTCACTCTGTCCTTGTCAGGGTTGCTCTTGTGGCGAGGGAGCTGGCCACACTGAGGCGCGTTAGCAGGCGATCTGTACATGATGTACATGCCAGGGCCTGCGTAGTACGCGCCGAAAAACGGACTGGGGTTGACTGACGGCACAAAGCAGGTTTTGTGCGCATTGTATGTTGGCCGACAACCATTGGCAGCGTCAGTACAGACAGACCCTAATTGCCATTGGGCAAGTACGGCAAGGAGATGATCGCATGTGTGATTGCTCTAGGGAAGACACGGATGGTACTGCCGTATCGGGACACAAGCTGGAGACTGTATCGCTAGTGCTGAATACGCTGATTGAGGTGTACGAATCTGAACATAGTCGTGTCCGAACCATAGAGGGGAAAGCTAGTATGATACTGTCGGCATCTGGCATTCTTACTGGTCTGGCGAGTCGCGGCCTACTTGACGCCTCATCAACTAGACCGTGGATGATTGGCCCGGCTATTGCAACGGCTATCTGCCTCGCTGGAGGAGTAATCGAGTGCCTTAGGGTGATAACGATTGCTGATTATCAGAGACCCGATACTGGGCACCTACGCAAGGGCGAGGTGCTTGCGATGAAACCAGAAGATTGCGGGGGTAGGCTCATAGCTACATGGCATGAAGCGGTCACCTCAATAGGGCGCTCCGCCGATGAGAAAATCGGCCACTATAAGCGAGCTCATATGCTGTTTACCATCAGCTTCGTCATAGCTCTCTTTACTATTGTGACAATACTTGTCGAGCTTCTGGCGTAAGGATTTGCATAGAACTGCCTTGGCGGCATGTTGCTTACGCAGGGTACTCTCGTCTGTTCATCGGCGATCATGGCAATAGCGGGGATTGCCACACTGGGAGGTGAATGTAGAATGACGCAGGAAAGCGGCGGATCCAGGCCTGGAGGTTCATCCGGCACAGGGACTCAGTCGGGGCCGATTGCCACACCTCCGCCGGATCCGAAGCCGTTCCCATTGGCGAGGGAAGAGCGCGGTACCCAAGGACAAGTTGACAAGAATGTCACAGTGCGTCCCCCTGTGAAGAAATAGGTTGAACGCCGCACAAATGCCACCTCACGGATAGCGACGTTCACACAGAGAGGAGGATGGAGCATCTGAACGTTACTTGTCAACCTGGGAAACAGGAGCAACCGAAGGCGCGTATGCAGAAATCCGAGGATGGCGGCGGTACAGATCCTCCAGCACCACCCGATCCGCAGCCTTTTGGTCTCAAGCAAGTTGGCGAAATGGGTGCAGGCGATTCTGGTCGGCGGCCCTTGTCTGAAGGGCAGAAATGATGGACTACGGTCGCGACAGCGATATGATACCACGTCTATGGCTGATACCTCACTGACCGAGCACAATCGCCTGGTCGTGGTCTGGGCACGGCCTATTGCGCGTGCTCCCTCGCGGAGTGCTTTCGCCCTTGCCGCGATGCATCTGTCGTTCACTTGTGCGTCCATCGGGTGAATGTCAAACAGCCCTACGCAACAACGCGGTGGGGTCTGATTTGGAGAAGGAGCATCTGCGCATGCCGGTGGCCTAACGCGGAGAGGCAAGGATGTGTGCGTGGACATCGCAGTCATGATCTTCGAACTCAGAGCGAGTTGCTTGAGGGCTGCTCTTTCTTCCTGCCGATAGCGCACTACAGAAACATATTTCATGTGTCAACACCTCCAATACCTGCACGGAAGAAGGTCGCAAGACTGCATTCGTTCGGGATTGTGTCCGTAGAGCTATACCCCTTTTGGGGTTAGGAGAAGAGGCGAGGTTCTTGCCTCTTCTTCGTAGATGGTGCGCCCGGCATGGCGCACTCACTTGGGGGTGCAAGTCCCCTACAGACCCGGCAGGGGGAACTGTTAGCCGGGCGGCAAGGGTGTTCACTGTGAGGTGAGATCTGAAGGAAGCCGCAGGCAAAGCGCTGGCCTGACGAACAGAAATCGCATACGAGGCGGCCATGCTGGGTGAGAGGTCAATTATCTTCAAAGCCCAATACCTGCACGGAAAGCGTGAAGGTGAGAGCGCATTACCCGGGGAGGTCTGCCGACCTGCCATGTGCTACCGTCGTCGAGAGGCGACGGGATGGGTCGGCAGAAGTCAGCAGACGGCATAGTAGGCCCTTCGACCGGGCTGAAGGCCGGAAGCTCACCCGGAAGATAGCGGACGGAATCTGCGAAAACACGGGCAGGGCGCGCCAAACGTCGCGGCAAGGAGAGAACCCTCCCGCCCGGAAGAGTCGGAACTGGTAAACGCGGTGGTCGAACGCGAGAACATGACGCGAGCGCCGCGCCGGGTACAGGCAAACAAAGGAGCGCCGGGAGTGGACGGTATGACCGTCGATGAACTGCTTCCTTACCTGCGCCGGGAATGGCCTCGCATCAAGGAAGAGCTGCTGAATTGGACATACAGGCCGGCCCCCGTGCGAACGGTAGAAATACCGAAACCGGGGGGCAAAGGGACCCGCATGCTGGGCATCCCAACGGCCCTGGATCGGCTGATTCAGCAAGCGTTGCATCAGGCGACGTCGCCGCTCTTCGAGCCATACTTCTCCGAATACAGTTACGGGTTTGGGCCTGGACGAAGCGCACACGATGCGGTCCTGCAAGCGCAGGCGCATGTGGAATCCGGAAAGCGCTGGGTGGCCGCCATGGACCTGGAGAAGTTCTTCGACCGAGTCAACCGGGAAAAGAGCACGGTCGATCGCCCGTGGCGAAGGAAGTTCCTCGGCTACTCGATGACGTTTCACAAGAAGCCGCGACTCAAAGTGGCCCCGGAGTCCGCGAAACGCTTCAAAGGCAAGGTGAAGGAGATCCTTCGACGCGGCAGGGGGCGCAGTCTGCGACGCACAATCGATACGCTCATCCCGATCCTACGCGGCTGGAGCAACTACTTGAAGCTGGCGCAGGTGAAGAACGTATTCGAGGAATTGGACGGATGGCTCCGGCGCAAGCTTCGGTGCATCCTCTGGCGCCAGTGGAAACGCTCCTATACGCGAGCACGCAACCTGATGAAACGTGGACTGACGGAGGAGCGCGCATGGAGGTCCGCCACCAATGGGCGAGGCCCCTGGTGGAATGCAGGATCCTCACACATGAACCAAGCTTTCCCGAAGTCCTTCTTTGACTCATTTGGACTCGTGTCGCTGCTCAATCAGCATCGACGATTCCAGAGTGCTACATGAACCGCCGTGGTACGGAACCGTACGCTCGGTGGTGTGGGAGGTCGGCGGGAGCAATCCCGCCACCTACCCGATTGCATTCAGTCGGGCGTTGACCGGCGATGACGTCTCACTTGAACAGTCTTCTCGGTCTGCCCTGGTTTCGCGCGGCTATGAGGCCTTACTGGCACGATCTTCTTGCCGCCTTGAGTCTTTGCCATATAACATCACCTCCAATACTGAGAAATAGTAGTATAATACATTATACTACTTCCGCACGTACCAGACATTGGGCGTGGCATGCCGCGTCTGGGGAAAGAGAGACTCAAGAGGGCTAACGAGTCTTTCGGATCCATAGCGATTCGCTCGACTCTAGGTGTGTCCTTTTCAGGTTTAGCTGCAGTCAGCCAGGCGAATACCAAGCCTAGAAGGTTGCAGAGAAGCCGAGCCTTGCAGTGTGACCGGGTTTCGTATCCGGAACGGGGGGGCCGAACGGAATGCTGGTGCGGGATGCAACTTCCATCGCAGCAGCTTGACCTGGGGCAATGAATGGTGGTCGGGGAGGGATGATGAATGACAGGGCAGCAGCTTTGGAAGGAAACTGATACGCTTATCAGCCTCAGTGAGGCGCTTGATTCTCTGTTCCTGAGCACCCCGTATCGCCAGTTGGCGGAAGAAGCCTTCCACTGGCTCCAAGAACACATTCCGTATAGGTGCGGGGTACGCTTGGGCGAGGAGCGGATTACCTTTTTGGTAGGCAACTATCGGCCAGCAGCTCTTAAGATTGATGCTGGGAGACTAGGATTGTACATGGTGTTTGTTGGCAGTTTGCCAGACTCATTCGAGCCAACCTTTAGGTTTGCGAGCGTTGATGTGAACGAGGGGCGGACTCTCATTGCCAGCTTGCCGTTGCCACTACTGGATGTGGATGCTGAGAGGTTTGTATCAGGTTGCGAGAAAATGGCTCAGAATGCGGCGCGGGGCGGACCGCATGCTTGCAATGTTGATGGGGATTGGCCAGAGGACAAGCGTTGGCCCAGATGAGACTGGCAATGTGTAGAGACCGGATGCGGCAACGCGTCGTATATGGAGCGGTGTCTAGAGCTTCTCAACATCTTGAGGGAAGTTACAGGTTTTGCCTGCTTGCTGGTGCTAGGGCTTGAGGCATCATTGACTCAGCCATTTGACACTTGCTATTGGGGGAGTGCAAGCAACGGCCGAGGGTGGAAGCCAGATTCAGCTTCCTCAAGAGTCCGTGTACCTGCTCGGCCAGATCTTCCTCCAGAAGCAGAGCCGCATAGGGGCATTGGGGTGTACGTGCTCCTACTGATGGCGTTGCTCATAGCTACCCTCCTGGGGAGGCGGGTGCGCAAAAACCTTGAAGCCGGGGGCACGTCCGTCATGATACCTGGCAAGCGAGATACAATAATGCAACCGACGGTCCTGATGATCCTCGACATGCTCGACATAGTGCAAGTGGCGTACATAGAAGATGAAGAGATAGTACGCCGCGTTTGGACAGATTCGAGGCACGGGTTCGACGTGCCGCGGCTCCTTCGGCTCGTTGAGCAATCGGCTCAACCCGTAGTAGCTTACGGAGTATCCGTTCCGGCATGCCAGATCTCTCTGTGGATGCATCCAGCCGCAGCTTAGCTTCACGGATCAATCGGGTCACGTGGGGACTATCACGAACCAAGGGGAATTGTTGACCGGTTCGTCGAGGGTAACTCTGACCATCCTCCTTTTCCAGAATGGCCTTGACGTTCTTGCGGAGGCAAGCCAGCATCGGATGGGCCCTGGACTCCAGCATCTTTGAGGCCAGCTCCGCCGTGTTCAGGTCGGTTGCGTGCGCGAAAGAGACTGTTGACCACCAGTACAAATCGCGATCGTCGGCCTGTTGCCAAGCTCGTAGATAAGCACCCGTCAAGCCGGAACAATAACCGTGAAGAACGGTGTCAGCCGACGGCGATATTCCATAATGAGCGTAGAGGTGAGAGTGGGATAATGGACTCTAGTGGCATACTCGATTGGGTCTCGATTGCCTTATCGTCCTGTGCAGTTGCTATTTCCTTCTTAAGCGCACTGTACGAGTCTCTGATTCCAGCAAGTCTCAGATGGCAGAAGCCATTGGTGTTTTCGCTGGATGATGAACGAACCGCCCCAAAGCACAAGCATCGTCCAGTGATTGCGATTGTACTGACTATTCACAATGCAGGTGCGCAGCCGGGAATAGTGTAGGATACTGCAGTAGTGGTAACTAGAACTAGACTGGGCGCCTTCCAGGCACGAAGGTTTGGATCACAGCCCAGGTATGTGACTATCTTCGAAATCGAGAAACACGCGCATCCAACGATGGCGATTGTTGTAGATGGGCATCAGACGAAGACAGTGGTTGTGCAGTTCGAGCAGAGGTCGAATAATCAGTGGCGCTGGCAACCAGGTGCCTACGCTGCGAATGTGTACTCCCTCGGCGGCAACGGTCAGTGGATTGAAAAGACATCATTCAGATTTGCCCTTTCCAACGAGTGCATGGATGAACAAGGGCAACCCGCGAGGGTTACGCCGTGTCAGTGCTGGACGCGCGAGGTTTTGGATAGCCGCGATACTCTCATCAATCAGTCGTATTGGCGCAAGAAGAGTCCATTCTGCAGGGGAGTTGCCTCGTATATTGCCTGCGCAATTCACCTGTTTCCTGACACTCCTTATACCATCGGACCAGCATTCTGCGATTTGGGTATCCTAGCTCCCGGACGGTATCAGCAGCGCTGAAGTCATACTTGATATAGAGTCTCACTGCTTTCATCCGATCCTCATACGAATACATGGACTACCTCCTGACCGCTAAGTCCAGGATTTCGTCCGCACCTCCAGACGGTCTATCGGTACAACGACGGCAAGATGCTGATCCAGGAGGATACGACGGTACAGTGTGGGACTGCCCCTGCAGTTGCGGCGGCTTCCATGAAGTACGAATGGGACGCATACGGGAACCTGAGAGGCGCTGAGAATGCGCTGACCGGGGCGGAGACTGAGTATGAGTATGATCCGAGGTATCACGTTGTCGTGTACACAGCTGAGAAGGCTAGTTCGTCCCCGCGCTCGCCGGCGGGCTGGCGGTACACCATAAACGTTCTTGACGATACCGGGCAGAAGATAACCTCTTCTTCACAGAGCATGCAAAAGCCTGTGTGGGAGGCCAAACCGGCTCGAACTGCGCCTATTGGCTGCAGACTAGTCGATATAGGCGATGACTGGGAGTCGTGGACTGCTGGGCCGGCAAGCGCCGCGCAACTCGATATCGATTGG
>JAYFQW010000079.1 GCA_034926675.1 Clostridia bacterium
ACTTGCAGCTAGACGTGTTTTCGGAAATCGCCCGCGCGCGTCATGGGATCTGCGCGAACCTCGACCGCGGGAGTCGGACCGTCAATGCCACTCAAATGGACACTGACCTCGTGGTCAATGTCCATTTGAGTGGCATTGAGCGTGCAACAATGCTGGTTTGGCCGGCATTGACAGCCTGCGGGACCGGAATCTTGAGAACCACGGAGCCGCATCAGCGGCTGTAAACGGCGTGCGAGACGTTGCCTTCCGCGATGCCAAGGCAATGCTCCAGGCACAGATTACCTAACGAGCTCAGGGCTGCAGCGAGAACCGAGCGATTGAACGCCCAATGGTGCTGAACATGGGATAGACTCGCGCCCACGGTTTTGACGCGCCACAACTCCTTCGGCTTGCAGGCTTTGACGCCAATATCTACACCGATCCTTCGCTGATCCGGTTGAGGGGTTCATCTCCGAATTCCAAGCTGGGAACGTTTACATGCGGGACGTGAGATGCAGCATCGGACCCATTGAGCTGAACAGCCAGCTCGAAGGCGGCGGGTTTGGTGGAGATTTCCTTGTATCATGGCAGATTCCTCTACATACGAGAATTGCCCTGACCCCGGCGGCACAGGAGTTCGGTGTCGACACTCTGGTCAGGTGTATGAATGATGCTGCTCATGTGGTTGGGCAAGATCGCCCCGGCTTTCGCGGTCGCAGGCTGCGGCCGGGGAGTTGGCGCCGCCGTCGGACGCCGCGCGATGCCGCCCTTCAATTCCGCCGGAAGACGGTTCCACAGTCACAGACACCGGCTTGTCTGCCAACGCATCCGTGAGTCGAACCTCACTCGGCACAAGCCCAATGCAAGGGGTGGGCCGTTTGCCGCCCAAGTGTATGACGTGCGGCAGGAACCCATGTGCACAGGGCGAATCACATTGATTAGCCTCTTGTTGGAAGGTGTGGAAGCGATGAGACGCGATGGGCGCAACGGCTGTGAACTGATGGCCGAGTTCTTCGACAGAAGAGTCGTTATGTATGAGGAGCACATGCGAGAGGCAATCCCGGCGTTCGACGAATTCTACTCGTCTGTAGCTGCGCACATTCCGGCGACCAGCGCGCCTCTGTCCATTCTGGACCTGGGCTGCGGCACAGGGTTGGAGCTGGATTTCGTCTTCGCGAGGGCATCTAGCGCTAGGATCACTGCAGTCGACCTTTCGTTGGAGATGCTGTCCAAGTTGAGGGCAAAGCTCGAGCACTCCCCGTATGGGCCGCAGGTCACGATCGTACATGGATCATACTTGACCATACCGCTTCCTGCGCGCCATTTCGACTATGCGATTTCTGTTCAGACCATGCATCATTTCACCCCCGGCGTGAAGCGTTGTCTGTATTCCCGGATTGCAGGTGCGCTCAAAGGCGGCGGGATGTACATCGAGGGAGACTACGTGGTGTCGCCTGAAGAGGAGCGGTTGCTGTTTGCGCGATATGCCGAGATCGTGAAGTCGCTCCGAGCTGCCGGGGCCATCGAAGAGGATGATCCCGTGGACGGCAAGTATCATATCGACATTCCGCTGAGCGCCGAATCGCAAGTTGCGGTCTTGAGGGAAGCCGGGTTCGCAGACGTGGAAGTAGTGTTTACACAGGGCGCAGCGGCCGTCTTCTGTGCGCGGATTGGCTTGGCTTGAAGAGACTTTCCGGAGAGGGAATGCCCAAAGCCGGGCCCGCTCTCAGGAGAGGCTGTTGCTTGCTGGCGCCGCTAGTCAGGAAGGTGGCAGAGGCGTCTTTGCTTGCATCCTCTTTGCTGTGTATCTCAGGTCTTCCTCCAGTCGGATATCCTTCCGCGGAAAAGCCTCATCTTATCTAGCATCATTGGCAAACTCCTTCAGTGCTTGTTGCGAATCTTCTCATAGATCTGTCTGGCCATGGCTTCATCATACACGTGAGATGTCAGGTTCCTGTCCATGGTTCCGCGATGCTGGGAGTTGAGAATCCATCCCCCTTAACAATCTGCGCCTAGTCCGTTTTACTAGACTAGTAAATTACTAATTCAGAAACCGTAGTGAGGTGCTAAGATTGAAGATCCCTTCTACGCTCAAGCACAAGCCCGTGATCGTCGTGGAGAACTACGAGCAGGTTGATGGCCGGTATGCGTACAACTCAGATGCTAAGGGCCTGTCTCTGGGGCTTGCTCAGTGGAATGACCGCGGGAAGGAGTAGTGTATAAGGGCCTTAGCTCCCAAGGCCCGCGGATGATGCCGATCCGTCGATTGCAGTGGCGCGTTCCACCGCTGCGACCGCTTGGGCTCCTTCCGTCACACTGCCGCATTTCACTGTGAGTATCAGCCCAAAGCCACGTGCTGCGGCGAAGAGAGCTTTCTCGACGGCTTCGTCGGCGTTCTCGGCCCAGGCGTGCCATATTCCCCGAAACCGGGAGTGCGTTGTGTCAGTGGCTAGAGCATGGGCGATCACTTCTGGATCATTGTAGGATGCATCAGCATCGAAGCTCATGAATCCGTCCATGTGCGCGATCTCGTCAAGGTTCTGTTGGTATCTTCTGCAGCAGTGAATCGAAATTCCGCCGAACTGTGCGGCGACTATCTGGTTGTATGGGACGAAGAACTCGTGGTAAAACGCCGGGGAGACTACTGCAGCCATGTCGTCGCTCACGTATATGCCTCGGTGTCGCCATATGCCTTGGTGCGTGTGACCGAAGAAGTTAGCAGCTCGCTCCGCTTGCAGCCGGACGAATTGGATCAGCGCTGCGGCAACAGTGCGCAGCAGCACGTGCACTGCATCAGGGTTCTCATACATGCCGAGCAGAATATGCTCGTCTTTGATGATCTGGACTGCGATATCCATGGGTGACTGGGTGTCAGTGAGTCTGACTGGGACGCTGTCGCCCGTCCTCTTCGAATAGTAATCTATCCTATCGAGCACCAGACCTGCCAGTCCGGCGTCGGGGCCTTCGAAACATGGAGATCTCAGGCCGGCGGCGTCCGAGAGATCTATGGCGAGAGGGATGGTCCAAGGGTCCTCGCCAGGGATGCATCTGATCTCGCAGCCGAATCCGGACGGTATCACGCCCACCCCCATGTAAGGGGAGAGTGAGGGTATATTGCAGGCGCCGGCTTCCCTCAGGCATGCAAGATCCCACTCAGCCCACGCCATCTGGCAGCGGAAATCGGCCTCCGCGTTGTGGATTCGCTCCTCGATTGAGCATTCAGGCATCACACCGTCGCGCGGGTAGAGAACCACGGCAGGGCTGAACTGCGAGTATGTGTATGGGAAATCCCATGCGGCCTGTAGACGAGATTTGGCCCTCTGGGCGACGTCGGCAGGGATGTCCATGATGACTGGAACGTCAGGGTTGGCGCCGGAGTTCATTGAGCTCACCTTCCCATGAATGTAGTAGGTGTGTACATGACGACTATCCTTGCCACAATTATAGTGCCAATGATGTTATGGTGGCAACGCAGGCGCATATGACATACGCGAGACAGCCAATGATTCAGCTGCAGTCGTACGAGTCCAAGACCAAGTCTGGTCAGGCGCTTCCCCTACTCCTTCGCTAAACTTCTCGAATAGCCCAGGCAGGATCTTTCGCGCCGCGCGGTGCAACCTTTTCTCTCCCAGCTGTCTCTTAAGAGGTGAGAGAGGGATGGTTGGCGTCGGCGACTGCAGCGGAGAGTCTTCACTGACTACCCCGACTACTGGGCCGCTCCCCATGCCCTAAGCCAGTTCGCGACGGCGCTTTACCATGCTGGCGATCCCAAGGCTGAGGACTTCCTGCTGGAGGCCGCGCACGATCAGCGGGGCGCCGACCGCGCTAATGCAGCGTTTCTTCTAGTCGACATGCCCGTGGCACAGGGCAGGTCAGGCGACGCCGCAAAGGGGTCAGGCATAGTAGAAGGGACAGAGCTCCTGGCCGGGTGTTCGCTTTCAGGCGTGAAGATCCTAGCGCATGAAGTCAACGAGGAGAACAGGTTCTCCACCGACTATGGCGACATGCCCTGGCGGTCAGTGGGCGATGACGGCGAATTCCGCTTCAGTCTACCTTCGGGACGCAGGTATGAGATTGGGATCGCGATAGACGACGAGGTTGCCCAAGAGGTGGACGGCCGGCATCTTCAAATGGTCGGAGCTAGCTTCGTTCTCCAACCTGGAGAGACGAAAAGCGTGGAACTGCGTTTCGTTGAGCCAGTGACGGTAACCGAGCCAGGACAGGGTTTCGTGTATGACGGAGGGCCAGTCTCCGTGAGGTGGCAGGCCTACCCAGGGGCCCGTGCATACCGTGTGAGCCTAGGCTACATAAGCATGGGCGAGCATGGATACAGCTCTACTGGTGGAAACTCGATGAGAACCGCAGACACCCATTCTGTGGCCTGTATGTGCTGACCGGGCAGTGTGATCAAGCCGTCGAGTTGCTCCATGCTATCCATAGCATGGGAGTGAGCGCCGTCGCGGAGCACGAGTTCGACCTTGAAGAGGCCCTGCGCGACTACGCCACATTGAACTCGCGCCAGCCCAACGGCCAGCGCAACGACTACTTGGGCATAGTGAGCCGGTCCTTACGCGAAGCCAAGCAGGCCTGGCGCAGTGATGCAAGCGCACACGGTTCGTTCTTACTGCTCATCGCAGAGCTCTCCGACCCCTGGCGCCACCGTCATCGAGATGAACTGCAGAGCGCCATGAGTGAGTTCCGGGCCGAACACGGCAAGGACGCCCCAATGCTCTTGGACGTTCTGGAGGCCTTTGCACAGGCAGGCAGGCTATAACAAACGCGCTAGCTGCGGTGATGGCCGGGAACCGTTATCATCAGGTGGGCGGGGTCAACCTGCCCACCCGATCATGAGCACGGGGGCCAAACTGGTGGATGACCATATCGTCGAGGTCAAGCAGCGTGGGCAGTGACACCCATTATGTCAGTTCCTGTCGTCGCTCGTACACGACCACGCCGTGCTGAGTGCACCCGTCAGCGAAGCCTCCAAGCTTCTCCATGAAGCGCCGGTCTTCTATGGACGCAACAACGAAACCTCACGTTTCATGCTCCAGAGTGGGTGGACGATCTGGCCAAGATATCCAGCGACATAGGAATGGGCGCTGAAGGGCACAGCTTGGTCTTGGGAGGAACGTCCTACTGATACGAAGAATAGTCGAATATCCATTCCGGCCATAGGCCCAGCAGTTGCGATTCTGCACCACGTCAGAACTCTGGCTAAGGATTCTGACTGGGCTCCCGAAATGGTCATTGGGTGGTGTTCGAGTTGAGAATCTCGGCATGGATTGGGGTTGCAGTATTGGCGACCGTGGTTGCATCCTGCTGCCTGGCGACGCCTGCGTCGCCAGGCGCACGGACAAGTTTGGCGACGGTGGCCAAAGCAGACAGCCAATGGAGCCGACGTTCTGAGCCGAAGATGGACAGTGCCATGATCCAAACGCTTGAACAAGCACTGGACGCTGGTCAGTCGGATGCGGATATACTATGGCGATTGGCCAGGGCATACTGGTGGAAAGCGGTGCGCCGTACCGCCGACAAGGCATCAAAGCTTGAGCTGCTTGAGAAGGGCAGGGCCGCTGGTGAGCGGGCTGCTGCGCTGGATCCGACCAATGCGGACGCACATCACTGGCATGCGGTGTGCATAGCTCAGTCGGGGCAGGTCAGGGGCATGCTTCAGAGCCTCTTCATGGTCAAGCCCACGATAGAGGCTCTCGACAGGGCGCTTGCGGCAGACCCAAACCATGCCCGAACCCACTATTTTCTGGCCCAGCTTCTCTATCGGCTGCCGGGGCCGCCCCTGTCAGTAGGCAATAAGCAGAGGGCAGTTGAGGAAGCCCGAATAGCAGTGAAGCTAGACCCTCGATCGTCGTCTCACCATCTCGTCCTGGGCAAGGCTTTAGCCGCCAACAGGCAGTATATGGAGGCCAGAGTGGCGCTCAACTGCGTCCTGGCCATGGATGTCAGCTCAGAAGATCCCGAAGGGTTCAGGCTTGATCAGGAGGAAGCCAGAGCTCAGCTCAAGGCCATCGAGGGCAAGTAGATCGTTGTGATCATCGCTTGGCTAGCATCTGGCTCCCATGCCGGCCTCAGTTCAGCCTGGGTATCACGACTGCCGATGGAGACGCAGGCCCGTAGTAGACCGTCTGCACTGCCTTTTGCATTTGCTGACTTCGGTAGATAGGCTCTCCCGTGTTGGGATTGCGGTCGAACTTCGGGAAGTTCGAGCTCGTGACTATCAAGCGCACCCGGTGGCCCGGGCCGAAAACGTGGGCGCACCCCTTCATACGTATGCGGAAGAGATAGATCTCCCGGGGCTCCAAAAAGTCCTCCCTGTCAAGGCCGTTCCGATATCTAGCTCTGACTATCCCGTCAGAAACGTACCTCGCAACACCGTCTTCGTCTACATCCAACAGCATCGCGACGAAGTCCGTATCGGGCGCGTCTGACGATGCGTATAGCTCGACCTCCGGAATATCGCATATCTTCAGAGAACTGTCCAACACTTCAGAATCGTAAGTCAGAACATCCTCCCGCAAGTGAGCAGATGACACGAAGGGCCCCGGCATCAGCCCTGCCTTGGGAAATGCCCACACTGCACCGCCTTCAGTGGGGACAGGGTTCTCCGGATCGTACACGAAAGAATCGCAGGCAGCCACTGGGTTTTCGCCGGGGGCCACGTCCGCGGAGAGAACACCTCTGCCCCGGCCGTCAGCTGCAGAGCGGCCGTCAGCATCCGAAGAGCATGCAGCTCCGAGATACATCCTCATAGGGCGGGACGATGGATGAGGCCAGGCGTCGAACTCCGCCCAATGAGGCCGGCGCCCTGTGAAGAAACACCTCACAGAGGATCCCGACGGCGGATCGCCCACGCCTTTGGCCCAGAAATTCAGCCACCTTACGCACTCCTCTATGAACGGGGAAGACGTATCCACCGGATCCTCACGCAGATCATCTTCGCGCTGCCTGGCCAAGTACCCGTACGAAACATCTCCCGATATCTTTTCGGGCCCGCCGATCGTGCCGTTGTGACTCCACGGGCCAAGGACAAGCCTCTGAGGCGCTCCGGACTGGATCATCTCGGAGTATGGAACCAAGGTAGCATCAACCAGGAAATCGAACCATCCGCCGAAGTGAAGCCCAGGAACGCGAGTTCTCTGAACGTAGCGCCACAGATCGCTTTGGTTCCAGAACTTGGACCGGGGGCCTTCCTCCAGCATGGCCGCCCATGAGGGATCAACGCTTTCAGGAATGGCTTCGATCAAAGGCGTCTTGCGGTAAAGGAGTTCGGGGTCAAAGCCGCTGAGAGAAGCCTTTCTCATGTACGTCCAGGGCAAAGTATGATGAAGGCGAAGAACTCCGTCTTGGAAACAGAGAAGCTCCTTCCTGACAGGCGCCGTAACCCAGACCGCCGCCTTCACCTGTTCCGGAAACTCGGCCGCGATGGCAATCGAGGCGGCTGAAAGATAGGAGATGCCGAGGATGGCAAGCTTCCCATCGCACCATGGTTGGCCCAGTACCCATTGTGCGGTCTGGATCGCGTCCTCTGGTTCCTGAGCCAATAGGTTGAACTGCCCCGACGACTCGCCGCTTCCACGCACGTCCTGGATCACAGTGGCATAGCCGTGACTGCCGAAGAGGTCGCTTATGCCCGGCAGGTTCTGCCGCCCGTAGACCGTCCGCACAATGACCACAGGGTAGGCGCCAGGACCCGGTAAGGCGACAAGGGTTGCAAGGTTCGCTCCATAGGATACCTGAACAAACTCAGTTCTGGTTTCCACGACTCGCTTCTCCCCACCTCAGATATGCCGTCTCGGAGTTGGATGCTACGGTCCTCAGTGAGATTGGCGGGATTCAGCGCCCAACTCAAAACCTGCTCACTGACTTCAACCATGCTCATGCCATTTCCTCCTTCCGAATGGACGAGACATCATGGAGTTTGGCGGCGCCTGGGTGGCTGCACTTCTTTTTCATACTGCCCTGTTGTTCCCGTTGGCCCAAGCCCGCGAAGAGCTCAGGGTTCACTTCTGCCTCCCGTTCTCTTCGCACTGTGCGAACTCTTCTCGGCGTATTCGCATTGGATTTGCGCACTTCGCGTTGATACTGCTGTGTTCGATGACCATTGCCCGCGGCAATGGATCGTATTCCAGTGAAATGAGCGCTATACCCTCCCGTCGGCCCTTGCGGCTTCACCGATGCTTCCAACGGGCAGGTCCCCTCCGAGCTATTCTGCACGGTTTCGGACGTGCAATTCTAACAAAACGCCCTTCTGTGCAGTCAACTACTGCGTACTATCGGATCCCAACAGGTGCACAAAACCACCAGCATGTCTCTGGATCAGCTCCACCGTCTGCACGCCCGCCTGCGTGTAGCTGCGGATTACGGCTGGTACGCGCAGACGCTCGTCGCTCTCGTACAACTGCCGCACCAGTTCCCACTCTGGCACATCGCCGCAGGTCAGCTCTGCCGCCTGATCGAGCAGGGCCAAGTCGGCTGCAGACAGATCCTCGTCGCGCGTTTCGGCCAGCCCCCAGCAGTCCCAGGGCAAGAGCTCCATCTTATTCAGCGATGCCACGTCCCGGATGAAGTCGCCGCGGATGAATGACAAGCCGTGCATGTCGAATATGCCAAACTTATCTGCATCAGCTAGCCCCGCCCGGCAGAGCCGCCAGGCCTGCCCGCCCACGAGGAACTGATCGCGCGGCACGTCAAGCGGATCGAATTCCACCGCCAGTACGTTGCACTGCAAGTCGTCAAGCTGGGGGTCGACTAGGACCCAGCGCAGCAGTGCAGCGTTCCAGTATTCGCAGACCCAATGGTCTTCATAATGATCGGCAAGGAAGTAACGCGCAAAACCGCAGCGGGCCCGTGCCGGGATCCCTTGGTAGCGCAGCATCGCAGTGAGCATCAAGGAGAAGTCGCGGCAGTTGCCGACCAGGCGTTTGTCCAGAGTCCGGGCCTCGGTGAGCGGACGCGGGTCGAGTTCGCCCATCCGCGCCAACTTTGTGACGACGGAGCGCAGCTGCACCTCGTCTAGCCGTGATTTCGGGAGTTGCGCGCCGTACCGCTCCAGCCAGAAAACGTGGAGCATCAAGCCTTGAACAACCCGGCATAGCGAGCCAATCTCACTGGGCAGGCGTTCAAATAGAGCCGCGTGGCTGCCGGTAGAAGTCATCAAACCTGGGGCAGCAAAGTACTCGAGGGCATTCATCCGATGAACCTCCTTGCCGCTGAAGGAATCCGTAGCGTTTAGCCAAACGGTTATTCGACACATCGTCCTCGATCACCTAGCCCCATATTCAGCACCCTCGGGCCTTGAATCTCTTGATTTTCAGAGTAAGCGATTTTCTTGAGGAATCGTGATGTAGACCATCGGCGATAGTGGGATACTCCCAGAGCCCGGAACATCTTGTCCGGGAACAGCTTTGATTCAGAAAGCAGCCGACTGCCATCGGGAAGCTGAACAACGATGACAGCATCAAACGAATCCAGGATCATCCGTGCTGTGGGCCGTTCTGTTGTTCTTCTGCCCGTGATCGGCAACTCCTCGTTAGTGGCTTCAGCATAACGCCCTGCTCGTCGCTGGACGATCGCACGAACCAGGGCTACGAGGAGCACTACATATGCAAGAGCCTCCAGCCGTTGAAAAACCCTTCAACCCTGTGCCGTCAGGGTTCCGAATATGGGCTGGGGCTCCGAGGGCGCCCAGAATATTGGCGCTTCGGCCCCCAGACCGCCAGCATTGCTGGCGCCCCAGCGGGCATGGAGAGACACGTTCGGGCAGGGTCGGGTGGTCAGCGTGGTGCGCTGCTGCAGCCGCGCGCCACATGTATGGTCCCCAGCTGCGTCCCCGCGCCGCCTGACGAGGTGCGACCAACGCGCTCGAGCCCTGGAGCGATACTGTCGACGAATCCAGCAGTGAGACGAGCTCAATGTCGACGGAATCGACGTTGAGACGCCCGCAATGTCGATGAAACCAGCATTGAGATCCTCCAAACGCGCGTTCCGGCGAGATTGACGACACTGCGTGCGAGAGGACGGGATCATGGCATAATGTGGTGCGGCTTACTTGCAGCTAGACGCGTTTTCGGAAACTGCCCGCGCGCGTCATGGGATCTGCGCGAACCTCGACCGCGGGAGTCGGACCGTCAATGTCGACCAAATGGACACTGACCTCGTGGTCAATGTCCATTTGAGTGGCATTGAGCGTGCGACAATGCCGGTTTGGCCGACATTGACAGCCTGCGGGACCGGAATCTTGAGAACCACGGCGCCGCATCAGCGGCTGTAAACGGTGTGCGAGACGTTGCCTTGCGCGATCCAAGCCAATGCCAAGCCAATGCCCTAGGTACAGAGTATCTAACGAGCTCAAGACTGCGGCGAAAACCGAGCGATTGAACGCCCAAGGGTGCTGAACATGGGATCATGTGATTGGCGGGGGTCGCGCTCTCTTCAAGCTAAGGCGAATGCCTTCATGTGGAGCGTCTGTGATACTGTCACCCTTGAACAAGGAGACATCATCACAGATGGAAAAGGCCTCAAGTTTTCATTGAATGCGCTCCAGGTGCTCTCAGGCGCACGCTATGGGCACAGAAATGCCATGTGCCCGCACGCGCGAGGCGCACAGCCCTGCCTGATGATTCGACCGGAGAGATGGTCCGGATTGATCCAACGGATGGTCAGTATCTGTCCATCGGAGAGCAGAAGCTGGACCGCAAGTATCCACCCAGTGTCGCCTATCAGTCGGTGGCCCCCGTATCGAGCAGGAACTGTGGCCAGAATATGGGAAACCGGGGCTCGGGACAGCTCCACATGCCCTCAAAGCACGTTCTCATGCCGTGGGCGGCCAATTGCAGTCCAGCGAAGCGCGAAGGCTGAGAACAAAGTGACCAGCGGGTGGATCAAGACGGTGCATCCTTGGATCGACCTGGCGCCTCGATAGCGAAGACATGCCGAAGCCACCGCTCCGATGGCTTGTTCCAGTTTACAGATGCAACGATCCCGTACACGATTGGACTGAGGCGAAGAGGTGAGGAAAACTAGCAAAGTTGGTGCCTTTCGGCAGCGACGAATCTCCATTTCTGCTTTCGCCTGCGCTCAGTGCTGGATTCGCGTGAACTCGTGAAGCGGGTGAACGGTGAACCCCAAAAGGCGAATGCCTTGATTGACTGTAAGGATTTGGGATGCTATACTTATTACGGGAGTTTGAGTTGGGAGGGCTTCGCATGTTTGGCCTTTCGAACACCGACACCCCGGACTCACGGCATCCAGCGGAAGATCCTGGCGACGTATGGGCCGACGGCGCCAGACCTAACGAGAACGAGTGCCGGGAAGCAGCAGCCATGGTTACCCGTTGGCCGTTTCCGGGGACGGACTGGGAGGAGTCTCTCTTTCAGCCGAGCGACGACACTGCATTCGTGGTTCCAAACCGGCCCTGGGCGGGCCGCGTCGAGAGCGGGGAGGTGGTTCTCTTCATGCTATGCCCATTGAGCCTCGAGGGTCGCCTCATTCGCGAGGAACTGGGAGCGGCATGCCAAAGGGCGCACACGTGCAGGGGAAGGTCCACCTGCACCAACCTTAGCGCACGAGGGGCTGAAGGGGCTACGGGGGCCGACGGCCAACAGGAGCCGCCTCGGCTTACGGTGACCGAAAGGGCCGTCGTGAGAATGCTTGCGCAGGGCAAGACCAACAGCGCCATAGCCAAGGAAATGTATGTGTCCATAAACACAGTGAAGACGCACGTGAGGTCGGTGTTCCAGAAGCTCGGCGTGAGATCCCGAAGTTCGGCGGTGAGGTACGCAGTGACAGCAGGTCTGATCGATTGAGAGATCACCCACGTGGTCACCCAGAAATTCACCCAAATGGGGAATAGAGGATTCGAGAGTGCGATGGTATGATCTGGGTGCAAGCGCGGCCGCGGCGGACGACCACATCATCCGTGAGGATGAACGACTGGAATTCGGAATCGTGCCTGACATGCCTCGGCGACCCACGTCCACTCGGTGGCAGTAGACCACCAGATGCAGCTCAGTGCTTCCACGACCAACAATCTGAGGGAGGTGAACACTGTGTTCAGAGTGATGGCAGGTCGGAAAGGCCGGGCGAATGTGTCCATAAACGGGATCTGCATCAGGTTTCGGCTCTGGGGCTTTCTCGTGACTGTCGGCTAGAATCAGATCGGCCCTGGCGAGGCGGGTTCGATAGCTTTCGCTAATGACCTGAAAGCGGTTCAATCGCGTGCGTCTGATTAGGCGGGAACCAGCTGCAGTGCGGCTGGTTCCCCACGCAAGTGGAACCGGAGAGGCCGATTTCCGAGGCAGGATTCGCAGTCTCCCCCCGGAGGGGATGCGGATCGACTTAGGAGGGGTAGCGATTGGATGGCTCGACAGTATTCTCGCTGGCTCCTGAGGCGAGGATAATCCACGCCGACGATTCCCATTTCATAATCGATCCTATCGCTGGGAGCTGGGTCAAGCTTCCACGGTACGCAGGAATCCTGTGCGAGAAGGCGTGCGGACAGGATGCGGATCTGATGGTGGATAGGGTGGACATCATCTACGGAGGCCGCGCTGCGGGGGAGTTCAGGGGCCTCCTCGAGGAGCTTTCTGAGCGCGGCTTGATGGTATGTACAAAAGGACGGGAGGAACACTCTGCGCAAATGACGTCCGGACACACCTCGCCATGCGGACCAAAGGTTTACCTTTCGGTAACCGATGAATGCAATCTCAGGTGCATCACATGCTACCGAACGGATGGGGCGACTTCCGGGCGAACTCCCACTCGCGTGGTGACCTCCACCATACGTCGGGTATCTGAGCTCGACCCAGCGGAACTGATAATCACCGGCGGCGAGCCCACCACCAGAGATGACCTCCCGGAACTGCTCATGGAAGCGCGGGAGAGCTGCCCTCGGGTGATCCTCGCTACCAACGGGACTCTGATATCCGATAGCCTGGCCGCTGCCATCGCACAGACAGGCGTTGCAGTGCAAATCAGCTTGGAATCTGCGGATGAGCGTGCTCACGATCTAATACGGGGGCGCGGAAGCTACGCAAGAACCATCGCTGGGCTTGAGCGTCTATCTGGGATGGGTGTTGAGAGGATCGAACTAGTATCGACTATCGCCGACCCATCGTTATTCGAACCAGAACCCATGATGGACCTTGCCGGAAGGTACGGCGCCTCGTTCCATGCTAGTCTCTTCATGGAGGTGGGGCGCGGAGCATGCGCCAGGTTCGCGACAACTGCTGACCCAGGGGCCTTCGCAAGGTCCATGGTCCGATACCTGCTGCAGAAGGCCAAGGGCGGAATGATCGCTGCCGATGCCACATTCGACGAGGTCATCGGCGTCACTCCGAGATTTGGGTGCGGGGCTGGCAGTTTCGTGCTGGGTGTATCTGAAAATGGGGGAGTATACCCATGCCACCTCGCCATGAACCCGGAGTTCAGGGTCGAACTCGATGAACTGCTGGAGGCACTGGCAGCATCAAGGGACGCTGGAGGTCGCTGGTTTCCAGGCACTCTCGCCAACCTCTGGAGTTGGAAGGAGCCGAATGTAGACTCAATTGATGTGTGCTTCGACTGCGATGTGCGCTACTTCTGCGGAGGTGGTTGCCGGGCGGCGGCCTATGCCGCTACTGGGGACATCGGCGGACGTGATCCCATGTGCCGGGCTTACATGCTGTTCCTTTCCTGCCTGCTATGGAACTGGGACGACGCGGTGTCGGTTGAGGATAATCTGTCCGTGGCCTGGGCAGAGATCTCGGGGCTCCAATGAGCGCAATTGCCTTCTACACCTTGATCACGCTCTCGGTGGCGACCAGAGCGGTCGTGTGGAATACCCCCAGAGGGAGGAACGAGGGAGTTGACGTCGGCGACTTGCTCCTGCTAGTTGCCATGGCGGCCTATCGAATCCTGCGCGGACGCGATCCCGCCGTGGAGTTTGGCGCCGCAGGGGTAGTGCTCGGCAAGACGACACTGGCGATGTGCGCCGCAGTCGTGGCCACGTTTGCCCTTGCAAATGCTTGGATTCGTCGGGTGATAAGGGTGGGACACGGAGAATGGATGCAGAGGACGGATGTGAATTCGGGAGGGGCTTATGAGGCGGTATCGAGTCTGCCTCTGCCGAAAGCGGCCCTGGCTGGGCTTGGGTTCACTTGTTCCGGAGCATTCCTGGAGGAGCTGTTGTTCCGCGGGTGTATCTACAGGCTCGTGGCGAGAGCAGCAGGAGATTGCGCGGCAATGGGTGTGCAGGCGGCTCTCTTCGCTGCGGTCCATGGAATTCCTATGGCGTGCGCCAGGGCGCCAGCGGCGTTGGTTGTGTACGCCTTTGCCATGTCCGGTGGCGCCGGAATGGCATTGGGATGGCTTGCCACGCATGGCCGTGGGCTTCTGTATCCCTGGCTTGCGCACTGGTCACTGAACTACATTGCTCTCTTGATGGCGCTGATGGCGCGCAACAATGCCACGGGGAGTTGGAGGAAGAGGAATTCGCGTGTAGAATAAGGGAAACGACAGCATCGGTGCGGTGGGACGGTTCTGCAGGACATGTCAGAGTCTTCGCCCTTAATGCGCGGATAAGGTCAACCGACCCAGGGTTCCAGGAAGTAGGCAAAGGGCGGTCAGGCGTCAATGAAAACCGATCGTCGCAGGCAGCCGCTTCAGAGCATGGAGGACGTGGTCAGGAACCTGCGTATCCAGCGTCACGGATTCATCAACCATATGCAGGTCATATATGGCCTCCTTCAGCTGGACAAGATAGACAGGGCCATGGAGTACATAAGATCCGTTGGGTATGACATGGCGTACGGAGGCAGCAGGCCCGAGATTGGGCAGTATCCCGAACTCTCGGCTCTGCTCTGCATGAAGTTCGCCATCGCGGAGGCTCGCGGTATTTCTACTGCGTGTGAGATCGAGTACGGCCTCGATTCGTTTCGCGTTCGCCCAACCTACCTCACCACAATCATCGGGAACCTGCTTGATAACGCCATACAGGTTCTGTCCGAATCGAGCTTGCCGATGGAGAGAAGGCGCATTACGTTTGCCATCAGGCAACTGGCTGGGAAGTGCGTATTTGAAGTGTGGGATAGTCTAGGCGCGGTGCATCCGGGTGTTGCTCCGCGGCTTTTCGAATTCGGCGCTACTGCCTTAGGGATTGATGAGCATGGTTACGGTCTGTTCATCGCGAAGGAGCTTACTGAGGGATTGGGCGGGGAGATTAGCGTGAGCAGTTCCGCTGACCGGGGTACGTTGTTCCAGGTGGCGTTTCCCCTCCAGGCCGATGCTTGCGAACACAAGGAGCGCAGTGCGAATGTTCGTTGACTATGTTCAGGTGCACGTGAAGGCGGGCGACGGGGGTTCTGGCGCCATCGCGTTCAGGCGCGAGAAGTACGTCCCTCGGGGGGGACCGGCCGGAGGCAACGGCGGCCGCGGAGGAAGCATCATCGCGCTGGCCGATGATGCACTCCGTACTCTGGTGGATTTCAGGTATCAGAAGCACCTGAAGGCCGATGCGGGAGCAAACGGAGGGACGAGCGACAAGAGCGGTTTGGATGGAAGGGACCTCATTGTCCGAGTGCCTGTTGGAACGGTCATAAAGGATGCGGCCACAGGAGAGGCCATCGCCGACATGGTGGCTGCCGGGCGGCGCGTATATCTGGCGCGGGGAGGATCAGGTGGGCGCGGCAACGCGCAGTTCGCGACCCCCGTGAGAAGAGCTCCTAGGTTCGCCGAGAAAGGCGAGCTTGGCGAGGAACGTGAGGTGATCCTCGAACTCAGAATCCTTGCCGATGTGGGATTGATCGGGTTCCCGAATGCAGGCAAGTCCACCCTTCTGTCACGCATATCGTCTGCGCGGCCCAAGATCGCTGACTACCCATTTACTACACTCTCTCCAGTCTTGGGTGTAGTGGAAGCGGGAGGCGATAGTTTCGTGGCTGCAGATATCCCTGGGTTGATTGAGGGCGCTTCGCAAGGCGTTGGGCTTGGACACGAGTTCCTGAGGCATGTCATGAGGACACGCCTTCTCGTCCATGTGGTTGACGTATCGGATTTCTCAGGGCGCGACCCGTTGTCGGACTACCACATCATCAGGCGGGAGATCCGGCTGTACAATGCGGACCTCGAATCGAGGCCCGAGATTGTGGCGGCAAACAAAGTGGATATGCCCGGAGCGCGTGAGCGTGCGGATGCTCTATCCCAGGCCCTGGCAGCCCAGGGGGTTCCCGTGTTCGGCATATCCGCGGTTACTGGCGAAGGCGTGGAGCTTCTCCTGTATGCAGTGGCTGCCGCGCTTGCGAAGATGCCGAAACCCGAAGCGGAGCCAGCCAGCACTGAGGAACCCAAACGGTATACTGTGCGTGGGCCGCGCCTGCGTGATGTCGCCATAGCAAGGGATCACGGCGTGTTCGTCCTGTCTGGAGAGGGAGTTGAACACCTGTGCCAGCGGACTGACCTCGAAAACGAGGAGTCACTGAAGCGATTCTACGGGATGCTCACACGGGCCGGCGTGATCGATGCCCTGCGCGAAGCGGGGATGGAAGAAGGCGACACGGTCCGAATTGGCGACATCGAGTTCGAGTTCGTGTTGTCGTACTCGGCGATGCGAGATTGATCGGAACGGTGGGTTCACATGCAACGTATCGCGATAATGGGCGGGACCTTCGACCCCATTCACTACGGGCATCTAGTCGCTGCTGAGGAGGCGGCTTACCGGTTCTCCCTGGATCGTGTGGTGTTTGTTCCATCAGGCAGGCCTCCGCATAAGATGGGACAGACGATTACTCCTCCTGCAGAGCGCTATATGATGACCTTGCTTGCCACGATGACGAACCCCCATTTCGAGGTGTCGTCTGTTGAGATCGATAGGCCCGGCCCATCATATGCGGTGGACACTGTGAGGGAGTTCAGGGATCGCTATGGCGCCGAAATCGCCCTCTACTTTATCACAGGCGCCGACGCTATTATCGAGATGTCCGGGTGGAAGGACGCGTCATCGCTCATCCAGATGTGCGATTTTGTGGCCGCAAGCCGACCCGGCTACGCAATCCAAGTGGATCGAATTGAGGAAATCTTTGGTCATTACTCTGGGAAGGTGCATTTCTTCGAGGTCCCGGCATTGGCGATTTCCTCAACCGATATCAGAGCGAGAGTTCGAGCTGGCCAGCCAGTACGGTATCTTCTGCCGGACAATGTGATTGGCTACATTCAGAAAGCTGGCCTTTATCAGGCATGAGGTGGACTGACGAATACATCGGCGTTCGTCGCGGAACAATAGAAGCGCCTAAGCGAGGTGCAAGCATGAGCAAGACTCTCTATGTGGGCAATCTGCCGTGGGCGATCACCGATGATCAGTTGGAGCAGGTCTTTTCTCCTTTCACGGAGGTCGTGGCGAGCCGAGTCATCACCGACCGCGAGACGGGAAGGTCCAGGGGATTCGGTTTCGTTGAAGTGTCGACCGAAGATGTGGATCCCATAATCCGGTCGGTGAACGGCACCGTAGTCGGTGGAAGGGAGATCACGGTGAACGAGGCCAAGGAAAGGCAGACCCGAATGTAGCGCAAGAGCGCATTCGAGGGCATGTCGAAGGACATCGTCCCCTGGGTTGGTGCCCCCGGGGACGATGTGCTATTATATGGGCAGGCGATGCGAAGGCGGGTGGCGCCAAAGGATGGACGAGGTCTCGCTAGCGAAGATGAGGGCTCAGTTGGCGAAGGCGCTGAGACCGCGAAGGTACGTGCATTCAGTAGGGGTGGAACAGGAGGCGAGGCGGCTCGCCAGCAGGTTTGGCGCAGATGCCGAGCTATGTGCAACAGCTGGGCTGCTTCACGACTGTGCGCGTGACATACCAGGCCATCAGCTGGTGGAGATCGTCTCGCAGCATGATGAGGGGTGCGTTAGCGACACACTTCTGCGCAATCCAGTGCTTCTGCATGGCCTCGTCGGGGCCATTCTCGCCAAGGAGAAGTATGGGATAGACGATGAGCGAGTTCTGCGGGCGATACGCCTCCACACGATGGGTGCGCCTGATATGACGCCAGAGGACAAGGTAGTGTGCCTTGCGGACTACACAGAACCAGGTCGCGATTTCCCAGGGGTGGAGGGAATCCGGGCGTGTGCTGAACGCAGCCTCGATCTGGCGCTTCTGGCCGCTTTCGACTCCACCATCAAGCATCTGATCGATTCTGGATACGAAATCGAAGCAGCGACGGTGGCTGCGCGTAATGGGATACTGCGCGGCCTTGAAAACAGTACGGGGGTTGGTGATAGATCTGCACTCCAGCAATGAAAGGGTATTCCGTGAGCTGCCGGCCCTTGGCGTCGCAAGAGTCGCCGCCGCTTGCGCTCTTGAGAAGAAGGCGCTGGACGTGGTCATCATGGATTTGTCGAGCGTCTCCTTCATGGCCGATTACTTCGTGGTATGCACCGTCAACACGGATACGCACGCGCGTGCCGTTAGGGAGGAGATCTCCGAGCGCCTTGAGGGGGTAGGCCTTTCTCCGCGCAAGCGCGATGGGTCTGACTCATCTGGATGGATCGTAATGGACTGGGGCGACCTCATCGTTCACATCTTCCGCGGTAGCGAAAGGCAGTTCTATGATCTGGAAGGCCTGTGGGGAGATGCGCCTCGGGAACGGGTCACAGACCCGGGCAGTGATCCAGCATAGCAATGGGCCAAGTTGCTGTTGACTTAGTCGGCTGCGGCAGGTATAATCATGACGTTGTTGAAAACTCATGCGGGAAACGCGATGAAGAGGAGCAGTAGGTTCCGGAGCGGCCGAAGAGAGCCGGGAACGGTGGGATCCGGCGGTTGCATCGAGCCGAACTCGCCTTGGAGCGGCGCGGGCGAAATCGTTGTAGTCCGCGACGGGCGGCGCCGTTAGCCGCGAAGAGCCACCGTGGTGTTAACGTGGGGCTGTAGCTCAGCTGGGAGAGCGCTTGAATGGCATTCAAGAGGTCGAGGGTTCGATCCCCTTCAGCTCCACCATTTCTTTGTCCCTGGCATCGGTCGGGCCACGGTCGATCATAGGGTGGTACCGCGAGAATGTCCTCGCCCCTAACAGCTGAGCTGTTGGGGGCTTTTTGATTGTGTGGGCCGATTGTCGCGAGGTCTGCTGCTATTGTGTTCAAAGAGGGGAGGAGCGAGATGCGCGACAAGTACTTCTTCAAAGATATCGAGACTAGGTGGCAGAGGCAGTGGGAGAAGGATGGACTGTACCGTACGAAGGATGAGCCTGGCAGGCAGAAGTTCTACCAGCTTGAAATGTTTCCTTACCCGTCCGGAAGGATTCACATGGGACATGTCCGCAACTACTCCATAGGGGACGTCATGGCAAGGTTCCATAGGATGAAAGGCTGGAACGTGCTGCATCCGATGGGGTGGGATTCGTTCGGACTCCCAGCGGAAAACGCGGCCATCAAGCATGGCGCGGATCCTGCAACCTGGACATGGGACAACATGGGGCACATGAGGGAGCAACTCAAGCGCCTTGCCTTCAGCTATGATTGGGACCGCGAGGTGGCGTCATGCGCTCCGGACTACTACAGGTGGACTCAGTGGCTGTTCCTTCAGCTGTTCCGGAACGGGCTCGCCTACAGGAAGACTCAGAAGGTGAACTGGTGCCCGTCGTGTGCGACAGTCCTCGCCAATGAGCAGGTTGTCGGTGGGAGATGCGAGCGGTGCGACGCTCATGTAGGCAAGCGCTCTTTGGAGCAGTGGTTCTTGGCAATCACGAAATACGCGGACAGGCTTCTTGCCAATCTCGACACTCTGACCGGATGGCCTGACAAGGTCAAGACGATGCAGAGAAACTGGATTGGTCGAAGTGAGGGAATCGATCTCGACTTCACCGTTCCGGGAAGCGGGGCGCCGCTAACCGTCTTCACCACGAGGCACGATACGGTGTATGGTGTGACCTATCTGGTCATCGCGGCTGAACATCCAGCTGTGGAGGAACTGGTGAGCGGAAGGCCGAATGAGGCCGAACTGCGGCAGTTCGTGGCGGATGTGATCTCCGAGGACGACATGGTTCGCATTGCGGAAGACACCGAGAAGGCCGGGATGTTCACAGGCCGCTGCGCGGTGAACCCGGTTACGGGCGAGAGAGTGCCGATATGGATAGGCAACTACGTCCTGATGGAGTATGGAACCGGCGCGGTCATGGGCGTGCCCGCCCACGACCAGAGGGATTTCGAGTTCGCTCGGAAATACGGGCTGCCAGTGAAGGTCGTCATAAACCCGGTAGGCGCCGAGCTTGATCCCGCCACAATGGAATTCCCATATTCAGAAGACGGAGTGCAGGCGAACTCGGGGGAATTCGATGGGATGACTTCGGCATCTGCGCGTGCCGCCATCGCCTCTCACATGGAGTCGGCGGGCATAGGCAGACCATCCGTTCACTATAGGCTCCGCGACTGGTTGATCTCGCGCCAGCGGTTCTGGGGCGCTCCGATCCCCATCGTATACTGCGCGAAGTGCGGAGAGGTCCCAGTCCCCGATGAGGCCCTGCCTGTCCTCCTGCCGGAGAAGGCAAGATTCATGTCGACCGGGAAATCTCCTTTGATCGACTGCCCGGAATTCGTGAACACTACCTGCCCATCCTGCGGTGGGCCGGCGAGGCGCGAGACTGACACCATGGATACCTTTGTCTGTTCGTCATGGTACTTCCTCAGATACATCTCTCCGAAACTGGACACTGCGCCATGGGACCGTGCCGAAGCCGACTACTGGATGCCAGTCGACCAGTACATCGGAGGCGTGGAACACGCGATCATGCACCTGATGTACGCAAGGTTCTTCACCATGGCAATGCATGACTTGGGCCTTGTGGGAGTGGATGAGCCCTTCAGGAACCTCCTGACTCAGGGGATGGTGCTCTTGGATGGGACTAAGATGTCGAAATCCAAGGGCAATATCGTAGACCCTGATGAGATAGTCTCCAAGTACGGTGCGGACACAGCCCGTCTGTTCGTGCTGTTCGCCGCGCCGCCAGAGCGCGATCTGGAGTGGAACAACGAAGGCGTGGAGGGCTGCTCCAGGTTCCTGCAGCGAGTTTGGAGGCTGGTCTACCAGTATTCTGGGGCGGCTTTCAGGAGAGGGCGCGCAGTGGCCGAGGGCGCTCCAGTTCAGCGAGGCACTGGATCACATATTGGGGCTGAAGCCGCTGCAGTGCGGCGGGCAGCTCATGGGGCCTTGAAGAAGGTCACCGAGGACATCGAGATCAGGTGCACCTACAACACCGCGATAGCAGGCATAATGGAATTCGTCAACTCGCTCTATGAGTTGAGAGATACAGCTATGCGCGATGCCGAGGGTGTTGAGGCGATGTCGGAGGCTGTGGAGTATCTGATCATCATGCTCGCGCCGTTCGCGCCGCACATCGCGGAGGAGCTGTGGCATGAGACTGGGCATTCTGGGAGTGTGCATCGGGTTGCCTGGCCAAAGTATGACCAGAGCGCCCTCGATGTGGACGCAGTCGAGATTGCGGTCCAGGTGAACGGGAAGCTTCGCGACAGGATAACGATCCCTGTGGGAGCGACTCAGGAGGAGGCATTCGCTGCTGCACTCCTGAGTGACAAGGTCGCCGCGGCGATTGGCAACGCCCCAGTTAAGAAGACAATACTGATTCCGAAGAAGCTGCTCAGTGTGGTTACAGGCTAGAGGAACGTGATCTAGGAATTGGGATGATACGCTATGGGCTGCGGCGATGCCGCAGCCCATAGCGTATCAGAGAGAGCCAGACAGTCCCCTGCGCTTCATGATGGACTGCACACGATGAAAATCACCCCGTGAACTCACCCGTACGCATGAGGCGCGCGGTCAGGCAGTCGTGCTAAGATTGCGCTGACGGCCCAGATAGCCACCAGAAGCTGGCGCGTCATGGAGGGGTGGCGCATGAACCGCATTGGTGGGCGCAGGCTTGCGATGCTCCTGGCGGGAGTGACTGTGCTCGGCCTTTGCGGGTCACTCCTCAAGTTGGCGCGCCGGCCCGCGGTGGTGATTGAAGGCGGTCAGGCGGTGGATTCCCCAGGCGCCTTGGGGGCTGAGTTTTCCAAGTCACTGGCGCCTGGCTCACGTCCTGAGGTTGCGCCCCGGGCGGATCCAACGGCAGATGGCGGAGTGCACGAGGCAGAGGTGGCTTCGGCGGCCCCTCCCAGTTCTCGTTTGGAGGAGCACGGGAGCGAGCAGGCCAACACGGTCGAGCCTTGCGCTGGTGGACCGGTGGTGCACGTGGCGGGTGCGGTGGGGAAGCCGGGGGTGTATCGTCTGTCCGCCGGCGCCAGGGTCGCCGACGCTGTTGCGGCTGCCGGCGGGGGTTTGCCAGCCGCCAGCATGGACGATATCAATCTGGCTCTGCCGGTGCGCGATGGGGAGCAGATCTTCATCCCTCGCAGGCAAGAGCAGGCCGGCCGAGGCGCCGATGCCCCCCACAGCGCTTCGGCGGCGCCTCAGCCCACTCCTTCCGTCATCAACAGGGCCGATCTCTCAAAGACCGCTCCAGATGCTTCTGCTTTCGCCGCAGGGCTTCTGGTCTCGGCGTCCTCGGATTCGACTTCAAGACTGATCAACATCAACACCGCCTCCGAGGCTGAGTTGGATGCACTTCCCGGAATCGGGCCGGCCATTGCCGGGCGGATAGTTGAGTACCGTCAGGCCGTTGGCGGGTTTCGATCTGTGGATGATCTCCTGAATGTGTCGGGAATCGGTGAGATCAAGTTTGATAGGATCGCGCCACTGGTGACAGTCAGATGATCAGGGAGGTTCGGTTCGCAGCGGCGCCTGTGTTTCTGGCTGCGATCCTGGCAGGCGCTGAGCTGGGTCTCCTGCGCGTGCCCAGTTCCGTGCTATGGTCTGGATGGGCCGTGCTGGGCGTTGTTGCCGTGCTGTCGGTTCCTGCTCTTCGCCTGTCTCCTGCCAGAAGGGGAACGCTTGTGATGGTTGCGGCTGCGCTAGTCGGCGCCTCTGCAGGCGCGTATGGAATTCGCCGGGTCGACATGATGGCGAGTAGATCCGTTGCAAGGTTCATCGGATGTGAGGTCGAGGCAACCGGCGTAGTGGTGGCCGCTCATCCGGGCGCCCGCGAGCCCGAAATCATACTGAAAACCGAATCAGTAGCGCTCGAGGGCTCTACTCACCAGGCGGTGGGCAGGGTCCGGGTCAGGCTGCCATCAAGCCCGGATTCTGTCGAACTGCTGAACAGGTTGCGCTCAGGCGCCGTGGTGTCGATCACGGCGGCTCTCGAGGCTGCGCAGTTGCCGATGAACCCCGGCGAGCCCGACTACAGGGCTGTCCTATTGCAGGATGGCATTCACGCTATTGCTAAGGTCAGCCCGGACAGCGTTCGGGTTGGGCGAGAGCGGACACGGGACCTTGCTCTTCGGATCATTGGCGTGATGCGTGATGGCCTGGTGCGCGCTGCGCGGGAGACCCTCCCCGATCGTGAGCGCAGAGTCCTGGTGGGAATGGTGTTTGGGGATTCCGGGGAACTCGACCCGGAGATCCTGGATTCGTTCCGGAGGGCAGGCGTGTCTCACCTGCTTGCTGCGTCCGGACTGCACCTGGGGCTTGTTGCAGGCCTCTCCGATGAGATCTCCAGGGCAGTTCACCTGTCTTCCAGCGCAGCTGCGGCTACGTCCCTTACTGTGGCCCTGATCTACTCAATGGCGGCCGGCCTCCGGGCATCTGTCGTGCGAGCATGGCTCACTCTGGGCGTGTGCGCGATTGCGAGGGCGAGAGGACGACGGCCAGGTCCTGTGCAGGCGTTGTGCGTGTCGGCCTCTCTGCAGCTTCTGTGGAACCCGCTTCTTGCGTGGAACGCAGGTTTTCAAATGTCGTACCTTGCGGCCATGGCTGCATCAGTGGCCGCGCCGCGATTGAACTCCATCATCCCCTCCAGCCTTCCGAAGCGTGTGGGCTGGCTGTTCCGTTCGATCATTGGATCAGGGGCGATTACTGCTGCAACCTTGCCCGTGCTTGTCAACATGACATCTCGGTTCAGCATGGTCGGAGTGTTCGCGAACCTGCTGGCGGCGCCTATGGCCTGGGTCGGGATGATCGCGGGCCTAGTTGGCTGCGTCCTCGGCGTCCTGTTTCTGCCTGCAGGAGCGATGATCAACTCGGGCACTGCACATGTCATTGCAGCGCTCATTGATTTCGCTGAATGGGCGTCAGCGGTTCCGATGGCATCGGTGGACGCTGGGAGGATGGGGGCATGCGGTATCGCTCTCTACTACTCGGCCTTTCTGGCGGTGTGCTGGCTCGCCTCGGATGAATTCCGGCGATGGCGCGCCTGCCGGCTTGTCAGGCGGAGGCCGTTATGTGTGTCAGCCTTCGCCTTCTGCGTTCTCCTGGCCCTGACGATGTGGCCGAGGCCATTGGAGGCCATCGTCTTCTCTGTGGGGCAGGGCGATTCCATATTCCTATCTACTCCCTCTGGTCATACGATTCTTGTGGATGCCGGCAGCGGGTACGCGGGAGGCAGGTACATCGCGCCATATCTCAAGAGGCGCGGAATCCGCAGGCTCGATCTGCTTGTGATCACGCACGAGCATGCGGACCACTCTGGAGGGCTTCAGAGCGTCTGTTCCTCAGTTGATGTACTGGCGGCAGCTGTTCCGCAGGGCTCGAGCGGACCGGAATGGGACCGAATAGCAGAGACCATGGGAGCTTCGTCGGCAGGGAGCGCGCTCCGTGTGTTCCGCGTGGGAGATGGAGACTCGCTGCGCCTCGGGTGCGTAAGCCTTGAGTTCCGGAATCCACCGAAAACCCCGAACGCCAATGAGCTTGGCCGACGTGGCATTGGGGATCCAAACGAGAAATCAGTTGTGATCCGAGTAGCGGCAGGAAGCTTCTCGATGCTTCTATGCGCTGATGCAGGGAAGGAGTTCGAACAGAGGGTTCTAGCGCTAGGCGGAGCCTCCTCTGCTGCACTGAGAGCAAAGGTGATAAAGGTGGGCCACCATGGCGCTGCGACATCCGCGTCCGGGGCGTTCCTGCAAGCCTTGCAGGCTGAGGTTGCTATCATATCAGTGGGCCGCAATGGTTACGGTCATCCCTCTCCGTATACAATGAGTCGATTGGAACAGCAGTGCTCAACTGTGTTCAGGACTGACAGAAACGGCGCCGTAGTGCTGAGATACCGCCCTGGAGCACGCGGGTTCACGGTGCACGACATGATCAGCACGTGGAAGAGAGTGCCCATGTTCCGGGAACTCCGATCAGCTCCGACTTCATGATCCACCAGGAGGAAGTGGCGCGCGCGCCGTCGAATATCAACAGCACGACGCACATGTGAAGGGGGGGGAATCCCCACCTGCATCGCAGGATGGGGGCAATCTTGAAGCGGTTCGTCATTCTAGCCTTGGTTTCCGCTTGTCTACTTGCCGCCCTAAGCGTAGGGCCAGCTTTCGCGGCCGAGAAGACCACAATCACCTTCTGGCACGCGATGGGCGCACAGCTAGGCAAGACACTTGATTCGCTCGTGGCAGAGTTCAACCAGCAGAGCCCTGACGTATTGGTGAAGGCCGAGTACCAGGGCAACTACGGAGCCCTGAGCCAGAAGATCGTCGGCTCCCTGGTGGCTCGGAAGCCACCCACGTTGGCCCAGGTCTACGGCAACTGGGCAGCGGAGTACATATCATCTGAAGAGCTGGTTCCAGTGGAGAAGTTCATCAAGGGTCCCAACGGAATGAGCCAGCTAGAAGTGGACGACATCTGGGATGGCCTGAGGGCGGGATCAACCTTCGATGGCGTCTGGTATACGATGCCCTTCAACAAGAGTGTGTACGTGCTCGTTTATAACAAGACTGCCTTCAAGGAGGCCGGCATTGCGAATCCGCCGTCCAGCTGGCAGGAGCTGCTCACAGCTGCCAAGGCGCTCACCGTTAAAGATGGCGACAAGGTGGTAAGGTATGGCCTTGGGCTCAGGCCCAATGTGGATATCTACGCCTGTTTCTTCTTCACCGCAGGAGGCGCCTGGCTGGATGGCCAGAACAAGGTGAACGTGAATAGCCAGGCGGGAGTCAAGGCCCTGCAGTTCATGGCGGATTTGGTGAACAAACATAAGGTTGCTTACTACGTGCCTGGTTACATCGATGCGGACTTCGGCGCAGGCAAGGCGGCAATGTACCTCACCACTTCGCCCGGGCTCTCCTACACTGAGCAATCGGTCGCTGGCAAGTTCGATTGGAGCGCCGCTCCGGTCCCGTTCATGGATGCCAAATACAAGGCTACTCCTGTTGCCGGAACCGACCTCGCCATCTTCGCAAGGGCGAGCCAGCGAGAACAGGAAGCTGCGTGGGAGTTCATCAAGTGGATGGTGGAGCCTAAGCAGACTGCTAAGTGGTCAATTGGAACCAGCTACGTTCCAGTGCGTAAATCGGCTCAGTACCTCGACATGATGAAGCAATGGTTCGCGTCGCACCCACGTAATGAGCAAAGCCTCAAGCAGCTTCGCTATATCAAGTATGACCCGAACATCGCAGCATGGTCGAATATACGAAATGACATCTCTGAAGCTGTTGAGAAGGTATTCCTTGGCAAAGCAACTGCTCAGGAAGCGCTTGACGCCGCGGTGCTGAAGGGCAACGCGCGTATGAAGTGATCCAACCGGCGACGCCGGCACAAACTGTGAGGCGCCCGGGGCCGTCGAGCGAGAGCTAACTGCCCCGGGCTCTGATCTGTGAGGGGAGTACTGATGCGTTTTCCATTGTTCCGTGTTCGCACGTCCCGATCATGGCTCGCGGCGACCTTGCTCTTTGCCGTTCTGTTTGGCAGCATGTGGCGGAGTCCCCAGGCATCAGCTGAGAAGCTGAACTTCTACTTCGGGAATCTGCACTCCCACACATCGTACTCAGATGGGGTTCTGACTCCGTCAGATGCGTTCGCCCATGCTCGCGATGTCGCGAAGATGGATTTCCTCGCTGTCACGGAGCATGGATACTACCTTCAGGAGTCAACGAACATCCACCTGTGGTACAGGAGCCTTGAGGAGGCCGAAGCCTTCTACCAGCCGGGTGTGTTCCTGCCTCTGGTGGGCTTCGAGTGGACTTACGGCCCTGGGCATATGTGCGGCCATGACACTCCGCTTGCGGCGTCACGGGATATCCAGCGCGATCTTCCTGCCTTCGCGGCATTTCTTCGTGATTACCGGGGGATCGGCGTCTTCAACCATCCGAACTATGACATACAGCCGAATTGGGATGACTTTCTCTACCTCGGAGAGGCTGATAAGTGGGTATCCCTCATTGAGGTGGGCTCAGGCCCATACAGGCACAATGTGAAGAACGAGCGGGCCTACATACGCTCGCTCGACAGGGGCTGGCGCGTGGGCGCCGTGAGCAACCAGGACAACCACAGAGCTGACTGGGGAACTGCTGCGCCGACGCGAACTGGCATACTCGCTCCGGAGCTTACCCGTGAGGCGGTGTACGCCGCAATGCGCGAGATGCGCACCTATGCGACTGAGGATCGAAACACGCGAGTGCTCTTCTCGTGCGGTGATGTGATGATGGGTGGGGAGTCCGTGATCTCCGCTGACGATGTCGCGGCGGGCAGACCCGTGGGCTTCTCTATTGTGGTGGAGGATCCGGATCCCGGCGATTCTTTCGAGCTTGTTCAGGTGATAACGGACGGTGGGAAGGTCGCATGGGAGTTGGCGCCAGGCGCCGGCGGAAGGTTCGAGGCGCGATTCGAACTCGTCCCTGAACAGGCCTACAACTGGTACTACGTCAGAGTGGTCCAGGCTGATTCGGATCTGATCGTCACCAGCCCGATCTGGGTTGCCACGGGGTCGGGCATTGCCGTCTGTGACTTCGGTTGCGGTGATCGTGTGCCAAGGGCTGGCGCTCCGGTTCGAGTAACGGCGGAGATCGTGAACAGGAACGAGGAGGCCATCCTCGGCGCAATGGCGGCGCTGTACGCTTCATCAGGCGGGATTCGCTCACTGGTGGGCTCGGTAGTTCTTGATCTGCCCGCCGGACGGGGCACAGGAATCAAGTTCGAATGGACACCCTCTGAGCCGGGTGAGGTTGGGCTCGAGATGGAAGTCTACGGACCGGGCAGCCAGGTCGGCGACGTGTTCGTTGGCGCCGCCGCCCGCGTGCGCACCTCGGATGTCACCAGGGTCATGATCGACGAAGGGCATAACAACCGGAGCGCCGGGTACCATGGAGCATATGCTGAGCTGCTGCGCGCGGCGGATTACAGCCCATCCATCAACGAGGGGCCTATCACCGACGGGCTGCTCTCCAATACAGACATCCTTGTGGTGAATGCGCCGGAGATTGGGTTCTCTCTGACTCCCACATCATTCGAGGCTAATGAGATTCAGGCCATGGCCAGGTTCGTGAAACGTGGCGGTTCGCTGCTCCTTGCGGGCTGGTCGAACAGTGATGATGGATCGAGAACCTGCGATCAGCTCAATGAGGTTCTCGCGCAGATAGGCTCATCCATCAGGTTCGGGTACGACGAACTCCGTGCGGGCAGAGTTCCGATAGTCGAGGTTGCCTGGACCGGAGGGGATGGGAAGCCTGCGTACGCTGGAGAGGCATGTTCTCTCCTGGCCGCCGACTGGACAAGTCTGGATGCCATCTCGGATGTGAAGGTGTTTGCCCGGGCGCCGAAGGCGGCGTCTGCTCAGGTCGCAGGGGATGATCGCATGCTCGTGGGCGGCCAGTCTCCGGTCTTCGCGGCAGGGCAGGTTATCGATAGGGGACGTGTGGCATGCCTCGGTTCCCCGGTCTACTCAGCCCGGGATCTGGCGCGGGAGGGCTACTCCAATGCCAGGTTCACCTTGGACGTGATGTCATGGCTTGTGGGAGGGGAATGGTAGCATGTCGGTGAGCCAACCCGCTGTCTCCAGCCGACGCAAGTTCGCACGCGAGACGCTCGAAGCGTATATGTATCTTGCGCCGGCTTTGGTCATCCTGCTCGCTTTCCATATCGCACCTGCATTCTACGCGCTGTACATCAGCTTCTTCGAGACGAACCTCATGAGACGCTGGAATTTCGTGGGGTTGGCGAACTACGTCAAGCTGTTCCAGGATACCGATTTCATCCGTTCGCTTGCCAACACCGGGAAGTACGTTCTTGGCACAGTCCCTACTGGCATGGCGTTGTCTCTGTTCGCTGCGTGGCTGCTGAACCAGAAGATCCGCGGGCTTGCGGTGTTCAGGACCGCCTTATTCCTGCCCTACGTTACGCCGGTAGTGGCCATATCCATTGTGTGGATGTGGATCTACAAGGAGGATGGCAGTGGGCTGCTCAACGCGATACTTGCCCTGTTCGGGGCGAAGGGGCAGGCGTGGCTTCTCGATCCGAGGTGGGCGATGTTCGCTCTCTGCTTGATGAGCGTGTGGAGGCATCTCGGCTACAACATGGTGATATTCCTCGCCGGTCTGCAGAACATATCGACCGAGTACTACGAGGCAGCTGAGATCGACGGAGCCCGGGGCTGGACCATGTTCACGAAGATCACCTGGCCGCTCTTGTCGCCCACTACGTACTTCGTGACGATGGTGTCGGTCATCGGGTCGTTCCAGGTGTTCACGCAGGCCTATGTTCTGTGGCCATCGGCGAGCGGAGGGCCTTTAGGCTCCACTAAGGTTGTGGTCAAGTATCTGTACGATGTGGGCTGGGGTTCGTTCAAGTTCGGTTACGCTGCCGCGATAGGCTACGCGCTCTTCGCCATCATCTTCCTGCTGACGCTGGTTCAGAGGAACCTCGTTGGCAGCCGCGTGCACTATCAGTAGTCGGGAGGAGATTGACATGATAGGAATGCGGAAGACGGTAGGGAGGGGCCTAGTCTACCTATTCCTGGTTATCGGCGCGGTTGCGATGCTTCTGCCGTTCTACTACATGCTCAGCACATCGATTAAGGGGCCTGAAGAGCTGTACGTGGCCGATCTGGTGTGGTTCCCCAAGCACATCGTGCTGAAGAACTACGCTGACGCTTGGAACGCGGATCCCAACTTTCCGAGGTATTTCTTCAACTCTGCGTTCATTGCCACGGTGACCACACTGCTTCAGCTTGCCACTTCGGCCCTTGCGGCGTACGCCTTTGCGAGCTTCGAGTTCTGGGGCAAGGAGTTCGTGTTTGTCATATTGCTGGGCACGATGATGATCCCCGACCAGGTGACCCTGGTCCCTAACTATGCCATCATCTCGAAGCTTGGATGGACAGATACCTACTGGGCTCTTATCGTACCGTGGACTGCCAGTGTGTTCGGGATATTCATGATGAGGCAGTTCTTCCAGACCATACCTAGGGACATGTGGGATGCCGCACAGATTGATGGATGCGGCCGGTTCGGCTACCTCTGGCGTGTAATGGTTCCACTCGCGCGGCCGATCTTCGTGACGAGCGGGCTGTTTACGTTCATCGGAGGATGGAACAGCTTCCTGTGGCCTCTGATAGTCACGAACACGGCCAAGTACCGCACCATACAGGTTGGCCTTTCTCAGTTCAATCAGGAATTCGGCACTGTGCCGAACCTGCTGATGGCTGCGTCCACGATGGCTATTGTTCCTCTGGTAGCGCTCTTCTTCATGGCTCAGAAGCAGTTCATCGAGGGAATCGCCCGCACGGGGCTCAAGGGCTAGGATGCCTTTGGGGCTGCTAGTGAAGCCTGCGATTTCGGATGCACGACCCTTCCTGTGCAGTGAGAGAGGAGGATTGGATTGAGGGATGACATCGCCCGCTCCGTTGAGTCCAGGGGGATATGCCCGGTGTACATTCTCTACGGAGAGGATCACTACTCCCAGAGGCAGGCAGCAGACGAGCTGGTCGAGGCGATCGTGTCGCTTCGAGGCGGCGCCGACACGAACACGTTCGATGCCGCGGAGTGTGCAGTGGACGACATAGTCTCGGCTGTGATGACTGCTCCAATGTTCGCTTCCGCGCGAGTAGTCGTGGTTCGGCGGTTCGATGAGATGCCAGGGGCCGACCAGGCCAAACTGATCTCCATTGTGGCCCCTGGGAAATCCAAGAGCGACCTGCGCATACCGGACGACACAGTCATGATCATCACCTCAGGCTCGAAGAGCATACCTCGTCGGGAGGCAGCGGCGGGAGGCGTCAACGTATCTGCATTCGAGTTCAGGCAGGGTTATGCCAGGGGGGCGCAGGATTTCGCCATTTCCCGCGCCAGAGAACTCGGCGCGGCCATGGATGAGGATGCAGCATCACTGCTAGTGGAGCTATCGGGGACGGACCTTGGGGCTATTTCAAGCGAAATCGACAAGCTCATAACCTACCTAGGAGGCAAGCACGCCAAGATAGCTGTGAATGATATTAGCGCGGCAGTGGGCCGGAGCTCCATCCAAACCGTTTTCACCTTCTGTGATGCGGCCATTGAGGGAGATCCGTCCAAGGCCATGTTGGCCCTGTCGGACCTGCTGAGAACGGAGAAGAGTGCTCTCGGAATCCTGAATACCCTTGCGACGCAGGTCAGGGGGCTCATGAAAGCCAGGGCCGAGCTTGACAGGGGGCGAAGGCCCGACGAACTGATCCGGGAGCTGTCAGGCGGAAATCAGCGCATGGAGTGGAAGGCGAGGAAAACCGTCGCCCAGGCGCGAAAGCTCTCCCAGCGGTCACTTGCGGGGATCGTGTCTAGGCTCGCTCAGGCTGATCTGAATATCAAGACTGGCGAATCCACCGAAACGCTTGCGATGGAGTTGCTCGTGCTGGATTTGGCCGTACAGCAAAAACTCCAGCGACACTGAGCATTGTCACTGGAGTCACACCCGGCGCTGTATTGGCATCGGCGGCTACCTACTCAGCGGATCCTCTCGCTATGCGGTTCGCCTTGCGGGCCAGCTGCGACTTGCGCCGCGCTGCTTGGTTCTTATGAATAACGCCCTTCTTCGCCGCGCGGTCGATGGCGCTGAACGCGCGGTTTAGCTGATTCTCGGACGCTCCAGCCTCAGGCTGGGCCAATGCCTCGTGGAAACGGCGGATCGCCGTCTTGACGGAGGACTTTACTGAAGCGTTCCTGAGCGTTCGGACTCTAGAAGTCCTCACTCGCTTCTCTGCCGACTTGTTGTTTGGCACTCTACTACACCTCCTCCGCCTGTAGATTGCGCAAATATGATTCTACCACGCTCATCATCCCAATGCAAGCACCTGCCGCCTATCCCTGACGTTACGATGTAGCATCCCAGTTTTCTTCCAGCGCCCCTTGGGTGATAAGTTCAGGCCCGGCGACCAGTTGCTGGTTATCGATACCCTGTAAATTGTAAATCTATCCCAGAGGTACTGAGCCCCTCCGTATGGAATA
>JAYFQW010000080.1 GCA_034926675.1 Clostridia bacterium
GGGCCCGCCTGCATGGACAAGATTATCGACAGGCCACATGAATAACATGGCGGATCTGAAGCATAATAGCTACGGCGAGTAGGGCAAGACGTGGTTTAGGGGTTGCTTCTAGTTGAGGCGCTTCGTCCACGCACCTACTCGCTCCAGTTTTGCGTCGCACACTGAAAGCCTTTGAGCCGATGCCTTTGAGCCGATGCCACAAGGCTCGCCTTCCGCGCCGCCCGCATCTGGATGTGAACCGCTGACGCGGCAGGGTCATCCCGCGAACTTCTTGATCACCCGCACGAGATCCTCAAGAGCCGCCTCACCCTGGCCTTCCGCCATGGCGGTGGTAAGGCATTCACGGGCATGGCTCTCCAGGATCAGGATTCCCGCATTGTACAGTGCGATTCTCACAGCAGCAACCTGGTCGAGGACTTCGGCGCATTTCTGTTCCTCGTCGATCATGCGCTGTATTCCCCTGACCTGACCCTCTATTCGCCGCAACCTGTTCAAGATATCCTGTTTGCTTGAAACAGCCACCCAAGAACCCTCCAGTGCTGCAACTGCGTCCTGGCCTAAGCAACCTTGATCGCCATATCAACCCTTGCGCCAGTGATAGTTGCGCCCATGCGCGGCGCACGTAGGCACAGTGTTATATCAGCGCGCTCTCGAGTCGAGATAGTGCTTCCTGCCATTCCTTGTGATGGCCCTAAGCCTCCCTCTCCGCTCGAGTTCACGAACTGCCGTCACGATCTCAGGCTCGGAGCCTATGCGGAGGAATCTGTGAACTACATCGGATTGGGTCTTAGGAGAGGCGCAGTACTCGACTATGCGGTCCCACAGCTGCATGCAGCCTGACGGGAGGCGCCGCTTGGGGTATACGATGGTGTAGCCCGGATTGCCGTCGATATCCTCACCCGGCGTGAACTGGGCACATAAGGGGTTGCCGCGGAGCAAAGACCGTATAGAGGATCGGGTTGCTCCTCCTAATCCGGTCGATCCGTACCCGTGGATCACCTTCAATGACGATGCGATCCCTGACTCCAAGATCCGGTCGTACGCACTGAGGAAGCACCCCATTGCCTCTGCCTTCCTCATTCCATGGAGATCGATCTCCAGTGCGGTGCACCCCCCGAGGCTCGAACATGATGGCCCATGACTTTCTGGAATTAGTATACCATTTCAGTCGGACAAAGGCCAACAGCTATCGTGAAGCGTGCGTCCACACGTGCGTGTAGAGCGTCTGTGATAATGTCGCCCGTAACGCGACTGAGACAACATCACCCATGAACAAGGGGGACGTCATCTTGACGGAAAAGGCCTCGAGTCTTCACTGAATGCGCTCCAGATGCTCTCAGCCACACGCCATGTGCCCAGAAACGCGAGGCGCATAGCCTTGCTTGATGACTCGACCGGAGAGATGGTCTAGATTGCTCCAACGGGTGGTCAATATCACTCCACCAAAGAGCAGAAGCTGAACCGCAAGTATCCACCCAGCGTCGCTCACCCATCGGTGACCTCCGTATCGCTCAGAAACTGCGGCCAGAATCGGGTAAACCGGGGCTCAGGATAGCTCCACACGCCCTCAGAACACGTCCTCATGCCGTGGGTGGCCAATTACAGTCCAGTGAAGCGCGAAGGCTGCAAGGAAAATGACCAGGGGGTGGATCAGAACGGTCCACCCCCTGGTTAGCCGGGTAGTATGCCGCCCCTGCCGACTGGACCTGCACCCGATTGGCTTCATTCGTCCCATCGCGACAGGCTGAATGCTCTCCGCGAGATCGCCTTGCCTAGACCCTTCTCACCCTGACGCCGCACAGAGTATCCGACACTGGGCATCTTTCCTCAATCATAGCGATCAGCTTGTCCACATCCTCCTTTGGAGAAGGCGAATCCACGATCATCTTGTAGCGGATTTCCTGGTATCCCTTTCTCACGGATGCACTCTTGCCGAGGAAACCATCGGGATCGAGATCCCCTGACAGCTCCACCTTGAAGCCCTTAAGATCGACCTTGCATCCCTTGGCGAATGCCGAGGCGCAAATGCTCATGCACCCTCCAAGTGCGCACAGAAGGAGTTCCACCGGGTTCATCGCCCTGTTGGATCCCCCAAGCTCTGCAGGCTCGTCTACTGCAATCGCGAAGCCCCGAGCGCCGCCCTCGCAGTAGACGCCTTGCCCCGACCAGCTCATCGTCGCGTTGAACGTGATATTGGCCATTGTATATGCTCCCTTCCGACTCGGATACATAATCAGTATTGTGGAATGGAGCGAACGCTATTCCGCCCGGCCCGGCCTGGCCAGGTCATTCACGGATGCCGGAAGCTCCGACCCATGTGTCGAAAATCGTCCTGAGATATCCTCGAACCCCTTCAGGTTGAAGTCTCCTCTTCGAAGCACAATGCGACAATGGATTCAGTGAAGGCAATTGCCGACCATGCTAAGGCCGTTTTCGCCAGTGGGCGGTATGAAGAGGCAATCCCGCTGTTGCAGGAGTGGGCGAAGAAGTCCAACTGCCTGGCTAACATGATATCTGGAGGATTGGAGCCATTCTACAACGCCTCTTGCGATGACGCGGAGTTTGAATCACCCACGCCCCTAACCCTGTTCCCTCCGCGCGCTTGGTAGGCAGGAGTGCCGCCACGTTGCGGCGAAACACTCATCGCAATCGTTGCGGCAGGGCCTGTCCATAGCGAACAGTAGTTGTACATACTGGAGGGCTGCGGTCATGACTGGCAAGAATGCAACTGGATAAGCGCCAAGCGAGGAATTGGCCGCGGGTTACCTCGATGCGCACAGAGACCCAGGAGGTTCTGCCCCGGACAAACGGTTTGCTGGAGCAAGACCCAGGAGTCATTCTGAGTGATGCCTCTCGTGAGCAGATCATTAACTCAATTGAGCATATACTAGCCCAATTCGGCATAAACTCTGATGCACAGGAGATCAGTGCCCCGCGGGATGTGGCGTGGGGTCCGACACCAACTGACCCCCGATCCCAGGTCGACATTGAAGCTCGGGAGATGCCCAACTCCCGGGCAGGAGCTGACTAGATTAAGATGTGCCAGGATGAAGCGTGCGCCAAGTTCGAGCAGAGTATCATGGCACTCATGAAGGACGTCCGAGCAGTCACTTTTGTCCGAGCTGGTAGAGTGCATCTCTGGGCGATCTTCAAATCCGAACCTGATTTCGACCTTGACACAGCTGCTGCTGAGGTCTTTACGAGTTTGTACCATGAGTACCCCGATCTTGATTACGACTATCTCGCCCTCACCGAGCGCGAGTATGCAGACCGAGAGGTCGAGTTAGGGTAGGGTGACCTAGAATGCCAGACGCAGTGCGCCATCGCAGTCAAGCCAGGCGCAATGAAAACCTGCTTGCCGAGGATCTCTTGGATGCGAAGACTACAATCTACCCCGACTGGCTTGTTACTGTAGCCTTCTACTGCGCTCTTCACCTGATGGATGCCGAGCTCGATAGGCGGTACAGGGTCCGAAGCTTCGAAGGCGGGCATGGGGAGCGCCGCCGCCTTGTGGACAAGCATTTCACAGGCAAGGCCCGACAGGCTCTGACTCACTACGAGAGCCTGCAATCTGCTTCACGGAGAGCTCGGTACGACTGCGAACAGCTGAGCGAACAGACCGTCCGTAACGCGCTGGACCATCTGCGCGCCATCAAACAGGCTCTTTCCTAACCCGGCGGTTCACCGGATTCGTGACAGGCGCCGTCGTTCAACTCACCGCTATTCTGTGTGCGCGGACATAAGGAGCAGACGCCCCGTGCATGCTTGTCGCCCTCTACATCAGATGCTCCGCTGAAGAACAGGCAACCGAGGGCCTCACCATCGAAGGCCAGCGCTCCGTCCTGACGCAGAGCTGCCGGGTCCGGGCGCCGATGCGTTCGAGGCGCACGTCATGACGGGCGCGGCATTGGCATCGCCATGGACCTCTACGCCCACGTCTTGGCCTCTGGTCGCGAGGATGCTGCATCCGCCTCGACGCCGCCCTGAACCCGAAACCCGATCCACAGCCCCGAAAACGGCCAAAAATAAAACGCCCCCTAGCTGGGCGTCCGTTTTATGCCGTGCAAGTTCCGTGCAAGTTCAGCGTTTTTCTGTTGCGCATCCGGCGCGTTATCAGGGGTTCTAGCAGGTATTGTAGTGGAGCCGGCGAGGGGAATCGAACCCGCGACCTGCGCATTACGAGTGCGCTGCTCTACCAACTGAGCTACGCCGGCACGCCACAATTCCGCAGAGACTATGTTATCAGCTCCGCGTTGACGTGTCAACGCAGGATCAAGCAAGATCGGGCAAGCTCACCACAGGATGATGCGATGCATGCACAAAACAATGGAGCGGATGACGGGATTCGAACCCGCGACTCACGGCTTGGGAAGCCGTTGCCCTACCACTGGGCTACATCCGCTCACACACCGATGACCTTAAGGTGCAATTACATTATAGCATCACTATGACATTGCGCAAGTGCCCAAGGCTGACCACAGGCTCACCTGGCGGCAGACTCATCCTGCCTGCTAGCCCTTGGCATACCGCTTCCGCCCTCCGCATAACCCCTGATGTACCGAGAGAGAGGTTTGTAGGCGAATGCGGTGATCATGGCATTCACTCCAGCCTTGACCAGGTTGAACGAGATGATGGGGCCGATTATCGCCCACACATCCGCCCGTGAAAGGTGGTAGAAAACCGGGGTCAATATGAGGTTAGCAGGGATCATAGCACCTACCATGGCAGCAGATCCGGCGAGGAGCCCTACGTACGCCCCTTTTCTGGTCCTGAATCTGCTGTACACGAGGGACGAAACGGCAACGAGAGCGCCAGAGGAGATGAAGTGCATCAATGCTCCGAACCACCCGCCCTCTGGATGCAGTGGCGCCTGGAGCACACACACCACTGCGGTGCAGATCAATCCGGCCGCAGGGCCCAGGGCGAAACCCGCAATCATCAGGCCCACGTCTGCCGGTTCGTAGATGAGGAAATTCAGGAACATCGGAAATCGGAATACCAGGAAGAGCACGATTGAGACCGCCGACAGCATTCCCATTGCCGCCAGCCTGCGATATGGACTGTGAACACTCCGCTGCATAGCAAACCCTCCATGAGTGATGAATATAGAAAAGCCCCCAGGCTGTGGCCTGGGGGAATGGAGTCATCACCAACACGATGAAATGCCACCTTCTCCCATCCGGACTGTACCGTCGGTTCTGGAATCACACCAGATCAGCCGCGAAGCGGCTCGTGGACTGTGCTCTGCACTGGCTCATGCGGAGCTTACCACCGGTCGGGAATTGCACCCTGCCCTGAAGGCCACAGTATGAACTTCTCTTCTTAAATGATAGCACGCGCCGCGCGCTGCATCAATACCCCTCTGATCACCCTTCGGCCCCCCGCTCGCTCCTGTCCGATCGTTCCCACTTTCCGTGACTGACGTGATCAGCAATCACCCGTACGGATGATCACATATCGCCCGAGTTGGCGATGGTGTATCGATTCCATCAATGGTATCGTACCCCACACAACAGTATGGGGGTGTTAGCGTGCACCTTGCCGGACGGACCAGATCATTCGCAAGTCACATCCTGATAATCTGCTGCGTCGTTCTTGCCGCGGCCTCTGCTGGGGCTGCATGCCTTGCAGGCCCAGCCAACGCAGCGGCGTCGTCTGGTGTGAACGCCCTGCCGCTAGGCGCCGCAGTTGAGATGTCCTTGGCTCACAGCAATGCCATCCGATCAGCAGCGCTCAACCTGAAGCAGGCCGAGCTTGCGCATCAGAGGGCCTCCGCTCAGAACCTCTCGGAGCAGTCAGTGTACGCGGAACATGACGCGGGATTCGCCTTGGAGGAAGCCAGAGCCGCCTACAGATCAAGCGCGGCAAGGGTCATCTCCGATACGATCTCCTGCTGCTTTGATCTCCGCCTTGCTGAACTCAACATGGCAGCCAAGGAGCTCAGGCTCAGGGTGGCGATGGATTACTTCTCACAGGTTCAGTCCAGAGCCAAAGCCAGAATCGCCGGCCCACTCGAGCTTGCTTCCGCGGAAGCCGCCTCAGCCAGCGCGCGCCTCGAGGCGGAATGGGCGCGCGATTCGCTGGACGAGGCCTCTGCGCATCTTGCCAGATTCACAGGGCTCGCCCGCGATGCCCAGTTGCAGGTCGTCGACGTCATTCAGGAGTTGCCTCGAAGGATTGATGTAGATGCAGAGATCGCCGGAGCGATGGCCCACAGCCTCGATTTGCGGCAGCGGCAGAATGCACTCAGTCTCGCCGAGCTCAAACTGGAAGGAGTACTGGCGGCTGGATCGCCTCTTCTGGATCTGAAGGCAGCGGAGATTCGGGTGGAATTGGCCCGGCTGGCTCTCAGAGAAGTCTCCGACCTTCTAGAGGGCAAAGTGGTATCGGCCTGCAATGCAGTGCTCCGCTCGAAGGCGGACGTCCGAGTTCACGAGATCTCCCTCGATCTGGAACGGAAGAGGCTTCAGGTGATCACCGGCCAGGCTGCCGCGGGCCTAGCCAGCGCATCGGATGTCACATCATCTCAGGCCACCGTAATTGAAGCGGAGTATTCGCTGCTTGCCGCCGCTAAGGCTCACGTTCTTAACCAGCTTGAGCTGATCAGAATCGTAGGGGATAGCGCGGAATCGGCCGTGGCCGACCTCCTCGCGCCAAAGGCACAAGGAGGAGTGTAGAATGACTGGAGACCCCGGGAAGTCGCCGTGCAGGATTGCCCTTTGGCGCGCTCGCGTGATCCGCTGCGTGGCGTGCCTCAGATTCCTCCTAGTGGTCGCGCTGGCCATGGCTCCTGCCTGCACTGGTGTGGCTTCGTCAGCATCCGGGCCTGTGCACAATAGCCCGCCGCCAAGCGATGAATTGCTCGGCGAAGCGCCCACGTCAGGCAGGGAGATCAGCTGGCTCCGAATGGTGGTCTCCAATGATCCAGAGGTTCGCAAGGCCCGCTCGGTTGTGGATCTAGCCAGGCTGGCAGTGGATCAGCTGGTTTCCGAATCCGCTGTGCAAGTATCATTCGAAGCGACTCCAACAATGACACTCCACCCGTCTTCCATAGGGCTGACTGGTAGAGTATCCATAGTTGCCCGCTCGGGGCTATCCGCCATGATCTCATTCGATGGCTCGTCTTCAGACGCCGCCGGAACGGCTGGTTCGGCGTCGATCGCGTGCGCGTGTGACCTGGCGTCAGCTGTTCAAGGCCGTATGCCATCTCCTGACCTGATCACAGCGCAGGCGAAGCTCTCATTCGCTGAGAGGGCGCTGAAGCTGCGGGAGTGCGAAGCAGGGGCGCGGATTGTGACCGGCATTTTCTTTCTGCCTGCATACCGCCTAAGTGAGAGGGTGTGCGCAGACGAGGCTGACCTGGCCCAGGATCGCGTCGATACACTCCGGGCCGCGAGGGAGGCGGGCAGAGGATCCGAACATGCATTACATGAGGCCGTAGCAGCCCTGGAGGAACGCCTACTCGAGCTCCAGATCGCTCGCTCAGAGCGAGAGGCTCTGGCTGCAGGCCTGCAGGCGCAGGCTGTGGCGGCCGGCCTGAGTTCAGGCATCGCCCACACAGTGTCAGTCTGCAGTGTGATTGAGCTTGGGGAATCCCTCGGAACCGAGAGAGCATCTGAATCCACCCGCGGCCAGCCCGTTCAGGATGAAGAAGCTATCCAGTCCGCATGCCCAGCCGTAGAACTCGCACGCGGCGAGATGCTGGCCGCGGAGTCTGCACTGGCGCATGCCGGATCAGAGCACGCTCCCAGCCTCAGTGCCTGGATCCGAGTTGCGAGAGCCTACGACGATCAAGTCAGCTGGGCCCCAGCGCGATGGCAACTGGGCTGCACATTCTCTACAGCCTTCGGTGTCTCGGAGGAGGCAGCGCGTGCAGCCCGCTTGGCAGTGGCCGACCTCGCGAGAGCACAGGCGAGCCTGAACGCTGCACAGAAGGATGCAGTTGCAGCAGTGCAGGATTCCGTGACCAGCCTTACTCGGCTGTCGGCAGAAGTGAGGCTGAACCGGATGCGACTGGATTGGGCCGAGGATCACCTTTCCACTGTTCAAGCGCAGCATCAGGCGGGGCTCGTCTCAGGGTGCGATGTGGCCGCCTCCAGCCTGGAGAGAGACCGGGCAATGGCCAAGCTGGCCGTTTCCTGCAGCAGGCTCATTCACGAGCAGCTGAGGCTGAGCGCGCTCGGAGCCGACACGCAGTTCATTGAGGAGGTGGTATCGCTTGCCGAAGCTTCATACGCGCCGTAGCAGGCGTGGGGCATGGATGTTGGCAGCATTGGCAGCAGTCGCAGCTGCTCTGCTTGCCCTGCGGATGGGAGGCACGAGGAAGAGCGGCTATGAACCTCTCCTAGCTGCGGCGGCGGGCCTGTCTACTGTGCAGGTGTCCGCAGGTCCAATCTTGGAACAGATATCGTGTATCGGGTCTATCGTTCCCGTGAGAATGGCCATCCTGCGCTTCGGGGCGTCAGGCGTGGTGCGATCGGTGAATGTGAAAGAGGGCACTCCTGTCGCAGAGGGAGCGGTTGCATGCAGTCTCGATGCATCTCGCCTGGAGTATGAGAAGTTGAAGGCCGACAATGAGTGGCGCCGAGCCTGCCTTGAGTCGCCGCCTGGCATCATAGATGAGCGACTGGCCTCTCTCCGAGTTGCTGAGGCGGAACTCGCAGGCGCTGCAGCGGCAGCGCCCTTCACTGGGATCGCAGGAGCAATCCACGTGAGCAAAGGTGAATACGTGTCTCCCGGGCAACCCGCAATCACGCTGATGGATACCTCCTCCTTTGAGGTGGACATCGAGGTCGACGAGATAGACATCGCTCATGTGAAAGTGGGCATGTCCGCAGACATAACCCTAGATGCTATTCCCCATGTGGAGTTCCCAGGGTCGGTCCACTCAGTGGGAGCCGCCACTCGCCTGCGTGGAAACGTGGTGTCAATTCCAGTAAGGGTCAGCCTCGAAGCGAAGCACCCGCTCCTCAAACCGGGCATGACCGCTCATGTGAGGATCACATCCGGGGAGATCAGCGGAGTCCCGAGGATCCCGAATCGATCCTGGATTGATGTTGATGGTGAACCGTCGGTTGTAGCGGTGCGCGACGGCGTTCCCAGAGTAGTGAGGATCGCCACCGGGCTTTCCGATGACGCAAACACCCATGTCATTACGGGTTTGAGCCCCGGTGACACCATCATCGAAGATGCAGTGGCACTCCAGAACGTACTGCTACGCACAGGGGCAAAGAGCCGTTCGCTGACCTTCGGCATCGAGCGGGCTCCGTAGCAGCGTAAGCCATGCTGGAAGGGGGAAGGCTTCTTGGGTCCAACCGAAGTCCTGACGATTGCAGTTGAGAGCCTTCTGGCCAACAGAGGGCGGACCGCGTTATCCGCCCTGGGAATCATCATCGGAGTGGCATCAGTGATCACCATGATCTCAGTGGGCGCCAGTGCAGAGCGGCGCATAGGGGCGGATATAGCCGGGCTTGGGTCGAATCTCATCATTGTCGCCCCAAGCAATAAGCTGTCGAGGCCTGCCAGGGACTATGGCACGCTGCTTACTCCCGATCTGGCAGAAGACATATGCACCAGCTCACGCTCAATACGCGCCTCGGCCCCCGTAGTCGAAATCCACGCCACGCTGTATGGACCCGCTTCGCAATCATCTGCCACAGTCGCGGGAGTGACTCCCGACTATGGGCGCATCATGGCGCCTCGCATCGCCCTTGGCCGCGGAATCTCCGATAGCGACGTGGCGCGCTCGTCCTGTTCCATGGTTCTTGGATGGGCGATCGCATCACGGCTTTTCGGGGATTCGGATCCTGTCGGTCAAACCATCCGTGTTTCGCACGGGGAACGTCTCACTCACTTCATAGTCGTGGGCGTGACCGAGAAAAAAGCAAGCGTGTTCGTATCGAACTCCGCTGAGCAGGCTTTCATTCCCGTGACCTCAATGCTTCACAGGCTGCTTCACAGGCGCCATGTGGGAATGCTGCTGTTCCAAGCCGAATCCGGCTCCCATATTGCTGAAGCAATGGCCCACATAGAACGTCGTCTCTTGCTCGCCTCCGGAAGCCCCGACGCCTTCACTGTCACATCCCAGGAGGGGCTTCTGGACGCGATGAGGCAGGCAACAGCCACCATGACGCTGCTCCTCGGCGCCACGGCAGGGATAAGCCTGGTTGTCGGCGGAATAGGGATCATGAACACCCTGCTGGCCTCAGTGGCAGAGAGAACCCGCGAGGTAGGGCTTCGGAAATCCCTTGGCGCGCGAAACCGCGACATCATGCTTCAGTTCCTGGCCGAGTCGGTCGCCCTGAGCATCATGGGCGGAGCGCCCGGCCTTCTCGTGGGGTGGCTCGCCGGCGCTGCAATCGCAGATGCAGCGGGATGGCCCCACGGGTTCAGTGCATCCTCCGTAGTTGCAGCTCTGGGAGTCTCCTCCACTGTTGGAGTAGCATTCGGCATGTATCCTGCTCTCAAAGCTTCACGGATGAACCCCATAGTCGCCCTGAGGCAGGGCTGAGCGGTCAGGCGCCTGCTCCGCTGTTTCGTCCTGTGAAAATGGGCTCAATCTCAGTATCTGAACATGCCCCAGACTTCAGCGCCTGAGAGGCCACGGTATATCGTGGGGGTCTGCACCTTGCCGGGGTTCTTGTTCATCCAGTCATTAACATAGTATTCAGCGTACCTGAACGCCTCTTCAGTGGAAATCTCTCCATCGCGAGGACCCACCTGAAAGGCTCCGTCGGCGTAGTACCCGGGCTCCCTCATGCCCCCAACAAACTGGTATGTGAACACTCCGTGACCGAGCTGACTATCCTCCCACGAGACTTCGTCCTTGTCGCAGGCTGTGATCACGATGAAGCCACGGCTGGATAGGTTCTTCGCCATGACCTCAAAGCCGGTGGACCTTGTGAACCCCTTGGGCAACCACGCTGAAGCTGCCCTATACATACCTCCGGAGTGGCAGGAGTCGAAGACGAACACGCAGTGATCTGCATAGATATAGGCATCCACTAATGCATTGAGCTGAGCGTCGGAAATGAGGCTGCTAGATGAGCCGTTGTAGTCCTGTGGGACGATGTACTCAGTCGTCCCGTCCGACGACTGAGCGCCGTGGCCGGAGTAGAACATCATGAAGGTGTCGCCTGGGAATATCTCCTCGCCCATGCTTCGGATCGCGCTCTCAATCCCACTCCTGGTGGCCTGCTCATCGGTGAGCAGCACTACCTGCTTAGCCAGGTTGTTTTCCTGCCCCAACACCTGGTGGAAGTACTCCGCGTCCGGCGTTGCATACTGCAACGGGTTGACCGGCGTAGTGTAGTTGTTTATCCCGATCACGAGTATGTGAAGCGATCCCAGTGTACGCGCCCCGATGCCCGTGGTCTGCCCGTCCCGCACATCGCACCAAGTCCGATATGAATCAAGGAACCGCGCATGGGTAATGGTTACGGAGTATGTGCCGGCCCTCAATCCGCCAATTCGGAAATACCCGCCAGTGTCGGTGTAGCCTACATACTGTCGGCCTGATCTCTCCACAAGGACTCGGGCGCCATCCAGCCCCACATAGGATCCGACCTTCGGCGCGGCGCCCATCACGATCATGGGCTGTTTAGCGCCTGCGGATGCTCCCTTGGCATCAACATTCCTCATTACCCATCCCTCGATGGCGCCTGTTCCGACCGGCTCTGGCCCGCAGCCCGCGCATACCAGAGACAAGACGACTGCCAGTAGGAGAAAGGCAGCCATATTGCGAGTTCTCACTTCAAGCACACCCCCGTACTCTCACCCTGGGCATGGCCTCAGGGTACAACCCACTATCGTATATGACCCAGGAATCCTCCTCATGTTCCGTGGCACTTAATTGCATTCTGGCATCATGCAAGCGCGACCTTGGGAGGGAAACCGACCCTGTTTGGGGAATAAGTACTGAGTACAGTTGATCCGAACATGGATTACGGAGGGAATGCATCTTGTCGCGATCCAGGTATGCTCATTTGATGTGCTTGGCGGTCCTCGTCTCCTGCCTCGCGACCGCCGCAAACGCCGCGCCTCTCCAAACCGGGCTTGGCTGGCGAGGTCCAGGGTTTTCACAGACCACATCAGCCAATGATCCTCTTCTCAAGTCCTTCCCCGAGCTCAGGACCTTGCCGTCGCCAGTCTGGGTCCGTGAAGGGCTGCGCGCGTACTATCAGGCCGCAGCGGCCACCGTGGCCAATCCTCTACCGGCCGCAAGAGATGGGGAGAAACCGCCCCTCCCGCGGGCAGCCGATATAGCTGCAACAACCCCTGTTGTCATACGCACAGACGTGGTCGCGATGGCCACGCGTTTCTCTGCCACGTACTCGACGGTTTTCACTGGGGACTTGATGATTCCGTGGGAGGATGTGTCGGGAACCGGGTATGCAGCCACTGGCGACTTCTGGGTGAACCCGGTGATATTCCGCGACCTAGAGAAAAAACCGAGGCCCCCGCTCTTAACAGAGAAAATGCAGTTCTCCGTTGCAGGCAAGAACTACTCCGCGGTGCGATTCGACTACTCTGAGGCGGAGGGCTCGAAACACTACACCTGGATCCTGGAGTCCAATACTGGCCTCCTTCTCTACAATGCGATCTGGACCGTTCTTACCGATCGGAAGCTCGCGCACGTGTCGGTAGCGGAGTTCATTTCCTCGAGAACAGTATCCACGCCGTGGATCGGCGGCGCCGTCCCTGCCTGGGTCAAGCCTGGTGCGAAGATGACCTACCAGGGCAGCATCAAAACGTGGCTTCCGGCAACAGGCCAGAACATGCCGATCCCAGCCGTACTGAATGTCGAGTTCACTGAGGTCGGGCAAAACTGGTCGTCTGCGGTCGTCAAGAGGTTGTTCACGAGCGAAGGCGCCGACGCAACCATGACAGTGCTCTCCGGCACGGGCCTTCTTGCCGGAGGGTTCTGGGTTCCACGGGCCAACCTCGCCAGGCTGAAGAATGGTGACAAGCTCGATCATTACGATTCGGTGGTGGGAAGCCGCGTCGAAGTGAGCTACGTGGGCAAACCCGAAGACGGAAGGCCGCTCGTGGCCATATTCGAGTGGGGCACGAAATACAAGAGAGTATGGGTGTACCGAACCACCGATGGCATGCTCGTGTACTGGCTCGATGAAAAGCTGGTCGACCCTTCAACTGGAATGGTCCAGCAGGCCGAGTGGCAATTGCAGGAGGACTAGGCATCCCAGATTATGGCTAGGATGATGCCTTCGCAGGCCCCTTGAGGGTCAGCGTAAGGGCCGCCATCGTGAGCACTCCCAGAAATGCAAACCTGAAAGCTGCCGCATAGGCCGCTGCTGGAGCTAGGCCGCCAGCGGCGGCTCTGTCGATAATGCTGCCAAGCGCGAGCTGGAACACGGATCCTCCCCCGAGCGAGCAGGTGTTCACGACTCCGAGGCCCTTTCCGGCATGGTCCGGCCCTGCGAATTCTCTGACCATTGAGTATGTCACAATGCCAGAGGCGGCGCTCATTATCCCCATCACGGCCGAGCTCAGGCATAACACCGTCGTAGAAGCAGTTGCGGCGAACAGGCCCAGCGGCGCCCAGGCCGCCAGATAGATCGCCGACGTCGCAACCAGCAATGTCCTGTGGCTCATCCCGGTCCGATCCGCGAGCACTCCGCCTGCAGGTCCTCCCAATAGATATCCGAACGACACGGCAGCAAGCACCTTTCCCGCCTGAACACTAGTCATGGCCCTGACCTCCATCAGGTATGGAGCGCCCCACAGGCCCTGGTACGCCATGAGCGGCCCGTACTTGAGGAAGATGATCGCTCCCAAAGTGCCGATGGCGACTGCACGCGCTCTGGACTGATGATCTCTCTCAGGCGAGGCCCCCCTGATCTGGCCTGCCACCGCATCCTCTGGCGGGCGGGCTGAACTGTGCTTATCCCTAAGGCACGCAATCGAAGCTACGGATACCGCTGCAGTGATGGCCCCGATGACCAGGAAAGCGGCCCTCCAGCCAATTGTGGACACTGCTGCTGCGAAGGGGCCGCCTGCCATGATCGCGCCAAGGTTGCCCACTGCCACGAACAGCCCGGTCACTGTGGCGAATTCAGCAGCCCCGAACGACGCTCCCAGCAGCTTTAGGGAAGGAACATACACCGCCGCGACACCCACTCCGGTGAGGGTCCTCCCTATCAGAGCCACGCCATACTGTCGGGCAGTCCCGAATACAATAGTTCCCAGAGCTGCAACCGCAGTTCCAGTCGAGATCACGGCGCGCGGGCCGTGCCTATCCGTGAGAATCCCTACTGGCAGCTGAAGTACAGCATACGCCCAGAAGTATGTGGACGATAGGAACCCAAGCTGTATTGCGGTGACGCCGAACTCTTCAGCAATACTAGGGGCCATGACCGCCGACGACATCCGGTGGAAGTATGATATGAGGTAGGCGGCTGAGCAGATGGCGAACACTATCCATCTATCGGTAGAACGTTGAATGGTGGAACTGGTGGAATGTATCTGTGTCTCGCCGACAGTCAACGGGATCACTCCTAGTTAGTGTGGGGCACGCATATGCCCGATAATTCGCGCAGGATCAGACCGGCCATGGCCAGGCCCGCCGCAGGGGGCACAGTGGAGATACTGCCAAGCGTCCCTGGGTGGCGTGCAACCGGAGGTTCATCTGAGAAGACCACGGAAAGCCCTCGCGCAATGCCCCGGCTGCGCAGCTCGAGCCGGACGGCCTTCGCCATCGGACATGTATGGGTTTGGGATATGTCCGCCACCCGGAACCTCGTTGGATCGAGCTTGTTCCCGGCTCCCATCGACGATACAATCGGTATGCTCGCTCTCATGCACGCCTCGATGAGGCCGAGTTTCGCGTCGATGGAGTCGATGGCATCCGCCACGTAGTCAGGACCAATGCTTAGAAGACCCGCTGCGTTCTCCGCTGAGATCACCTGAATCACGGAGCTGGCATTGCAGTCCGGGTTGATCTCTCGCACTCGGATGGCCATTGCGTCCGCCTTTGCCATCCCGACAGTACGAGGAAGTGCGATGCTCTGCCTGTTTATGTTGGAGGGGGTTATCACATCCCCATCCACTAGGGTGAGGGACCCGATCCCGGCGCGGGCCAGTGCCTCTGCGCAATGGGACCCGACTCCGCCAAGGCCTACCACTATCACGCTGGCCCTGGCAAGGCGCCGCACTCCCTCACAGCCGATGAGCAGTTCCGTCCTGGCTTGCCAATGCGTATCGAGTAGGTCCGAATCCATCGACAAAGCCTCCAAGATGCAGGATAATGGTTTCGCGCATCGAACAATGGACGCCGCAGGCGCCGCCGATGTCATGCGCGCCACAGTAAAAGAGGTGCTGTTTCATGTCAGATCTCCCGAACGCGCAGGCCTGCGTAATCAGTGGCCGAGTGGAAGGCCAGCGCCTGGCATTGCACAACTGCGACTGCGTGGCAGGAATGGCGAGGCTAGTAGAACCGGGATCAGTCGACGTGGTGGTGACGTCGCCCCCATACAACCTCGGCACCGTCTACAGGAGCTACGACGACACGGAATCGCGCGAGGATTACCTGAAATGGACAGTCCAATGGGCATCGGAAGTTGCCCGCGTTCTCTCTCCCAGCGGATCATTCTTCCTGAACGTCGGGTCTAAACCACTTGATCCGTGGGTGCCTTTCGAGGTCGCAGAGTCGCTTCGCCCGATCTTCTCACTGCAGAATGTCATACACTGGGTGAAGTCCATAGCCATCTCCCGCACCGATGTCGGAAACTACCCGGGCATCACAGGCGATATCGCTATTGGCCACTACAAGCCCATCAACTCTCCGCGTTTCGTTAACGATTGCCACGAGTACATATTCCACTTCACCCACAATGGGGATGCTCCCCTCAACCGCCTGGCCGTGGGAGTCCCATACCAGGACAAGACGAACATAGACCGATGGAGGAAGGCCCCAAAGCCCGGAATACAGGATCTCCGCTGCCGGGGAAACACCTGGTTCATCCCATACGAAACAATTCGGAACCGTGCTGATGAACGGCCTCATCCTGCTACGTTCCCGTCTAGGTTGCCCCAGATGTGCATCGAACTCCACGGCGTGGAAAGATGCAATCTCGTAATGGACCCCTTTGTCGGGCTTGGGAGCACCGGAATTGCATGTGTCCGCCTCGGGGTCTCCTTCATCGGGTTCGAAATCGATGACTTCTACTTCGCCAAAGCAGCGGAGCGAATCACGCACGAGGTAACCAATAGGCCTATGAGCCTATGACACCCTCAACTACCCTCAGCAGGTTCTCGCCCATAATCCCCCTCACGGTGGCTTCGGAATATCCCCTCCTGGCGAGCTCAGCCACTAGTGAAGGCAGCTTAGTCACATCCGACAGGCCCTGAGGAAGCGCGTCATCGTCCATTCCGTCGAAATCAGAGCCTATGGCGATGTGCTCTGGGCCCACGAGGCTTGCGAGATAGTCGATATGGTCGACAACACCCGCGACCGATCTCCGCTCATCTCCTAGGAAGGGCCCCACAAAGGTGACGCCTATCACGCCGCCCTTGTCCGCGATGGCCTTGGCTTGCTCGTCGGTGAGATTCCGTGCATGCGGGCACAGTGCTTTGGCGTTGGAATGAGAGGCTATTATCGGGCGCGTAGACACCTTCACAACGTCCCAGAAACCTGATTCCGACAGGTGGGACACGTCCACGACCATGCCAAGCCGGTCCATCTCGGAGACCACCTGCACTCCGAAGCGGGTAAGCCCACTGCCAGTCCTCTCCTCATATGACCCGTCTGCGATCTGATTCCTTCGGCTCCACGTGAGGGTCATCAGCCTGACTCCGAGCCGGTAGAAGATCCGCAGGAGTTCGATGCTGCCTTCAAGCGCCTCTCCCCCCTCAAGGCTCAGGAAGCCAGCTATCTTTCCTTCCGAGTTTGCCCGCGCGGCATCCCCGGCCTTGGCAGCAAAGGCAAGCAGCTTGCTGTTGTCATCCACTTCGCGGTAGAATGCGTCCACGTACTGCATGGCACGCCTGGCGGCAGCGCCCGGCAGGTACTCATCAGTGATGAACACTGCGAATACCTGAGCGGCAAGCTTCGCCTCTGCCATCCTCGGAAGGTCGAGATGGCCGCCTTTCCCGCGATCAGCGAGCCTCCTGCGGCCCGACACAACATCCATGAGAGTGTCGCAATGCGCATCCATCATGAACATGCACTAACACCTCCAACAAAAGAGCACTCTAGGTTCAGTGCGACTCGGAGCACACGTAGCCTGTGCATCCAAAGGTGAGCGGCACATACGTCGAGTATACCACTGGAACGCTGGCAATGTATGGCCCATTATGGCGCATCATGTTAACATTGGTTAGCCCACCGCAACTGACTCCCGGAGGTGGTTCACATCGTTCAGAGGATTGGCGCCGTTCTGTTCCAGGCCGGAGGCATGATGCTCACCGTAGGTCTCGTGCTGGTCCGTTGGCCCAAAGCCATATCATGGTTCGGCAAGCTGCCCGGCGATATAATGACAGCGAATGTGATAGCCCCTTTCACTTCAATGCTCCTCGCAAGCCTGGCGGTATCGGCTCTATCATGGCTCTTCAGCGCCTTGCTGCGCCTGATACGCTAGTGGGCCTGGGCCTGCCAGAGGTTGGCGGCTGTGCCCACCGCTTGCCCACGGCTGTGCCCACCGCTTGCCCACGGCTGTGCCCACCGCTTGCCCACCGCTGTGCCCACCGCTACCCCTCCCGCGTCAGCCGGGCATAGTGATCGTATCGTTCACGCGAGATCCGCCCGTCGTCGACGGCGGCGCGCACAGCGCACCCCGGCTCGGAAACGTGGGAGCAGTCCTTGTACTTGCACTGGCCAATCAGCGGCCTGATCTCCCGATAGCACAGCGCAAGGTCGGCTCGGGGGATCTTCCAGAAGCCGAACTCGCGCATGCCTGGGGTATCTGCCACGTAGCCGCCGGAACTCAGGGCGAGGAGCCTCCCTCCAGTTGTGGTGTGGCGCCCTTTGTGAGTTCCGGAGCCCACTTCGCCGGTAGCAAGGTCAAGCCCTGGTTCCACTGCATTGATAAGAGAAGATTTCCCGACGCCCGACGGCCCTACCAGCGCGCTCACTCGGCCTGCTAGGGCCTCTCGGAGTTCTGGGATGCCATCGCCAGTCAGCGCCGAAGCCAGCACCACATGGTAGCCTATGCCCCGGTAGACCTCAGTTCTGCCCTGCAGCCAGGCCCAGTCTGCAATGTCGGCTTTGTTGACGCACACCAGAGCAGGGATCCCGCAGTGCTCCGCAACCACCAGGTAGCGGTTAATGGCAGTCTCCTTGAATGCGGGGTCGGCAGCTGCGAACACGAGGACAACCTGGTCGATGTTGGCGGCAATGATCTGCTCCCTCGGCTGTTTCCCCGCGGCCATCCGGCTGAGTTGGCTCGAACGCGGCAGAACCGACTCGATGATTCCACGCGCATCATCTAGCTGCGTAACCATCACTCGGTCACCGAGGCACACTGCTTGGGGATCCTGTGCAAGCCTCCCTCGCACAGTGCACGCAAGCGTTGCCTCGCCAGTGGCGACGCGGTGTGTTCCGCCGCCAGTTTGGGTCACGAGCCCGGTCATTGTCGAACTATGCAATTCCGTATCCTCCCATAGCTGAATATGCCCTGGCACATGATCTAGCTCTGTCGCGCGCTCGCGCCATCTCCCTCCATGCCAGGGTTGGAAGGGCACGCGGGCATGAGAAAACCGTGGGCGATCAACTCACCCACGGCTAATGCGCACGTGCTTCCTTACCTGGGCAACGACATACAGCGCCGACCGGATACTTCACTTCCGGGAAGATGCCGGAATCGTAACGCCTACATGCCCTCGTTCAGAAGGTGGGTGAGGTTCATCTCGCATATAACGGCAATAGCCACAATCGCCATAGATGCCGTCATTAGGCCCACCTCCATTCTGGACACGTTGGTATAACTCACAGCGATACAGTACCATGCCGCCATCTGGCTGTCAATGAGATTTCGAGTACATTTTCACGTGAGGCAATACGGGCGCATTTGTCGCCCTGTCGCCCGGGTGCACGTGGCAGTTGTGGCTCCCAGACGACGCGCTCAGGCGGGCGGTTGCTGAAACATGTCGCGCCGCCGGAAGCAAGGAGCCCACTATGCGGCTCCTCGGCGGTGGCGTCACCAGCCCCCTGATTCTCATTTATGGGAATCTCGCCGCGTCAATTGCTCAAAACTGAGGTGTTTGAGGCGGGCCTACGCTCATTATTGAGAAACTCAGCGCTTTCCCCGGTGCCGGGCGCCTGGAGGGAAAGCCCCACGGGCATGCCTCGAAGATCGCAGCGCCCATAGCAGGAATGGAAGGAAGTCGACACCTGGCGCGGACAGTCGCCAGAGTGTTGGCTCCTGCGTCACGCCCCCTAATTCTCATTAATGGGAATCTCGCCGCGTCAATTGCTCAAAACTGAGGCGTTTGAGGCGGGCCTACGCTCATTATTGAGAAACTCAGCGCTTTCCCCGGCGCTGGGCGCCTGAAGGGAAAGCCCCACGGGCATGCCTCGAAGATCGCAGCGCCCATAGCAGGAGTGGAAGGAAGTCGCCGCCTGGCGCGGACAGCCGCCGGAGTGTTGGCGCCTGCGTCACGCCCCCCAATTCTCATTAATGGGAATCTCGACGCGTCAATTGCTCAAAACTGAGGCGTTTGAGGCGGGCCCACACTCATTATTGAGAAACTCAGCGCTTTCCCCGGTGCTGGGCGCCTGAAGGGAAAGCCCCACGGGCATGCCTCGAAGATCGCAGCGTCCATAGCAGGAGTGGAAGGAAGTCGCCGCCTGGCGCGGACAGCCGCCAGAGTGTTGGCTCCTGCGTCACGCCCCCTGATTCTCATTAATGGGAATCTCGCCGCGTCAATTGCTCAAAACTGAGGCGTTTGAGGCGGGCCTACGCTCATTATTCAGAAACTCGGCGCTTTCCCCGGTGCCGGGCGCCTG